>NZ_LGDO01000524.1:0-34015 GCF_001279805.1 Streptomyces sp. XY431 | reverse complement strand
CCCGGCGGTCCGGCGCTCCTGGACGGCGGCCTCCTCGGCGGCTGCGGCCGCGAGCTCGGCGGCGACGGCGGCGCGCTCCAGCTTGTCGGCGAACGCCTGGAGGCTGTTCTGCTGGGCACGCCACTCGGCGGCCCGGAGCTCGACGTCCTGGTGCTCGGCGGCCATGCCGTACGGCCACTGCCCGGCGTTGGGCAGTACCTGCAGGAACATCTGCCACCCGCGCTCCTCGGCGAGGACGGCGGGCTCGTTCGGGTAGCGGCGCGGTTCGAGGTGGTGGACGGTCTGCCCGACCACCGCGGTGTACCGGTGGCGGGAGCGGTCGACCTCGGCGGCCCACGACCCGTCAGCGGCGCCCCACGTCCCGAACCCGGGGACCGTGCTCCTGACCTGGGAGCGGAGCATCCGGGCGATCTCGGAGTGCTGCCAGGCAGTGGCGGCCTCGACGGTCTCGAACGGCTGCCAGCTGGAGGGGAGGCTGGAGTTCCAGGTGTCGGCGTGGCAGCCCAGCACGGAGGTCCCGGCGAGGATGCCGTGCGTGCTGCTGGACACCACCTTGGTGGTCTCGCCCCGGTAGGGGAGGACGGACAGCACCGTGGCGTCGGCGACGGCGCGGGACAGCTCGGGATCGCGGCGGAACATCGGCGGGGCCTGGGTGTCCGTCACAGCGGGGTCCTCTCGGTCTCGGTGGTGGCGAACGGCCGGGGGAGGCGGAGGTGCTCGACGGCGTACCGGAGGTTGTCCGTGCCGTTCTCGGTGAACCGGAGCCAGCTCCGGCTGACCTTGCCGTCCTCGTCCTCGGCGTACGCGACCAGCACCGCAATGCCGTCCGAGCCGAGTTCGAGGGTGAACTGGGTGACGTTGCCGCTGACCTCGGTGTCGGGTACGGGCTTCATGCTGGGGCTCCTCGGATTGGGCTGGGTCCGGCCCGGTGCCGAACCCACGAATCTAGCGGCCGGCCGGGGGAGTTGGTGACGTCCTGTCAGAACTCCCCCGGTCCGGAGGGGGGCTAACGGTCCTGCTGTCCCTGGGCCAGCTGCGGAAGGCCGGCGGCGGCCACCGCCTGGAGCTGGAACGTGCGGGGGTCGAGCGCCTGGCGCTGCTCGATCGCGGCCTGCAGCGCGAGGCCGTACGCGAGGGCCTGCGCGGTGGTGTCCCGCTCGACCTGGGCGATCTGGACGTCCGCGAGGCGGTTGACCTGGGTCAACTGCAGCTCGTGGTACCGCTGCTCGGCGTGCTCGCTGGCGGCCCGCCAGTGCCGGGCGCTGACGGAGTACACCAGCACCGTGGCGACCAGCCAGACGATCGCGGCCAGCGCCCAGCTCGCGGTGTACGCCGCGACGCCCACCAAGGCGAACGCGCCGGACGCGGCGAACGCGACCGCGGTAATGACCTCGTGCCCGTTCTGCTTCGACGCCGAGATGATGCCGTGCAGCGTGCTCCCGGCCGCAAGGGCGATCATCAGCGCGGCGTCGCCGTACGACCCGGCCGCGCCCTGGGTGTGCCAGATCCGGGCGAGGATCAGCGCGGTGCTGGTGCTGAGCGCGGGGACGATCCGGCCGCCGTACCGGCTGGCGAGGTAGGCGCCCGCGCTCATGATCTGCGGGGGCTGGGCGGGGACCAGCGGGGTGATGGTCGGGCCGGGCTGCCAGCTGGTCAGGTTCTGGGTCATCGGGTCAGCTCCATCTCTCGGGTCTTGCTGGGGGGCTGGTGCGAGGGCTGCGGGGTCTCCCGCGCCCGGACTTCCTGTTCGTCGCGCTGACGCCGGACCAGCTGGTCGACGCTCGCCTGCGCGTCGTCGACGCTCGTCTGCAACTCGGCGGCGCTCGGCAGCGCGGGCGCCGGGTCGGGGGTGCGCTCGGCAGCGCGGCCGGGGCGCTCGGCGGCGGGGCTGACCCGCTCGGCGGGGCTGGCCGGCCACTCGCGCCCGTTGGGTCCGTGCACGGTCAGCTCGCCGGGGTTGCTGGTGCCGGGGGGCGGCGGTGCCAGCTCGGCCACCACCCGGCCGCGGTAGACGACCTCTCCACCGCCGGTCACCTGGAAGGCCCGGCTTCGGTGCGGGTCCTCGCTCGGCTTGACGGCGTGCTCCGGCCGGAGCGGGGTCCGGCAGATCCGCTCACCGTCGATGGCGAGGCCCTGGCCGTCCACCACGACCTGGTGGCCGTGGCGCTCGACCACCAGCCGGGGCTCGTCGGCCCACCCGTTGGGCGGGTAGCTGGTCACCACTGCCTCCGGGCGCGCAGGGTGCGGGGAGCGGTGACCAGGGCGATGACCAGCGCGGCGGTGATCCGGGCGGTGGACAGCAGCAGGGCCATCGGCCGGACCTGGAACCGGAGCACAGCGAGGGCGGCGACCGCGCCGTAGGCAAC
The DNA here is from genome assembly GCF_001279805.1 of Streptomyces sp. XY431. Classification (NCBI taxonomy): domain Bacteria; kingdom Bacillati; phylum Actinomycetota; class Actinomycetes; order Kitasatosporales; family Streptomycetaceae; genus Streptomyces; species Streptomyces sp. XY431. Next base: position 31,649 of record NZ_LGDO01000524.1, on the reverse strand, counting down.
GGCGGCGGCGCGGCCGGCCTCGGTGAGGGGCAGCGGCGTGTTGGTCAGGACGGCCAGCAGGGTGATGACGGCGGCGAGCATGGCGCCCATCGCGGACACCTGGGTGCGGGGCAGCTGCGCGGCGTAGGAGGTGGTGGTCACTTCGCCACCGTCCAGACCGTCCAGCGGTCCAGCAGGAGCCAGTCCGCGGCGCCCTTCACGGCCGCCGAGCAGGCGGTGGCCCGGTCGGCGGCCTCCAGCCGGTCGGCCTGGTACGCGCTGTCGACCAGCTCGACGCGCTCGGACTCGGTGGTGCGCTGCACCTCGGTGCGGACCAGCAGGCGGGCGACGTCGCTGCCCATGGTCTTGATGTCGTCGGTGGTGCAGGTGGTGGCGAACAGGGCAATGGCAGCCCACCGCTCGATCTGGGCGGGCTCCGTCAGGCCGAGGTCGGCGAACGGGATGCGGGCGAATCGGTCCATCTGTCTCTCCGTCAGGGGGACGGTGCCGGGGCGCTCGCCCCGGCACCGGTTGGTGAGGGGCGGTCAGCGGCTCTGCGTGTCCGGCTTGGACTCCGCCGGCGGCGGGGGGCAGGGGGTCGAGCTGCCGAGGTGCTGCTGAACCGCCTGCTGGAGCTGGTGGGCGGACTGCTGCATCTGCTGGGTGCTCTGCACCGGGACGTCTCCGGCGCTCACCGGGTGCTCACCCGGGCCTCGGGGGAGTCCACGGCGGACAGCGAGCAGACGGGGCAGGTCAGGCTGGCCAGCTGGCCGTTGCGGCACACGGACACCCGGCCGGACCCCTCGCAGTGCGAGCAGGTGCTGGCGGGCCGGATGCGGCCGACGACCAGCACGCCGCGGCCGTCCTTGTGCGGGCGGGGGTTGACCACCGTGAGGTGGTGCTGACGGGTGCTGAGAGACTGGGACATGGCTGTTCCCTCCTAGCGGGATCGGTCCACGCCTGCGGAGCGCTGACACGCTCGGCTGCAGGTCGGGAGGGTCGGGGCGGGAACCCCGGCCCTCCTTCATGTCTCCAACTTTAGACCCCAAGACTCTTGAAGTTCAAGACTCTGGGGGTATGATTGTTTCGAGGTTGAGAGATGCGGACTTCCGAATCTCCGGGCCTCGTGAGTTCAAGAGTCCCGGACCTCCAGGGCCCTAGGCTCTTGGACGCACAGACCCCGGATGAGAGGAGTTCGAGATGGTCACGGTGGAGAGGGTCGAGCACCCCCCTTGGGAGGGGGAGCCGGTCATCATCGCGGTATTCGGTGGCAAGGGCGGCATCGGAAAGTCGACACTCGCCTTCCTGATCGCGTGGCTGCTCGGGCAGGTGGGACGCACCCTCCTGGTCGATGCGGACGAACTGCAGAAGGAGGGGGGCACCACGGAGCTGTACGACGGGCTGGAGGTGGACGCCGCCTTCGACCTCGCGGGCGAGGAGGACCCGGAGAAGCTGGCCGGCCTCCGCAGCATCCGCGGGTACCGGTTCATCGTCGTGGACAACGCGCCGCACCGGGACCGCAAGAAGCTCGCGGCCAGCTGCGCGGGGGACCTGATCGTGGTCCCGCTGACGCTGGACCCGCTGGAGGCCAAGGCCATCATGAACTCCCTGCGGGAGATCGTGATCCCCTCCGGCCGTCCCTACCGGGTGGTGATCTCCCGGGTGGACGCGAACCGCAAGGCCAAGGCCCGGCGGACGTACGAGAGTCTGCGGGTCGTGGGCCTGCCGGTCTTCAAGACGCAGATGCGGGAGCTGGTCGCCCACCAGGACGCCGGGCAGCTCGGAATCCCGGTGACGGAGGGCACCTACAAGGCGTGGCAGCGGCCGGCCGCCGACGCCCGGGACCTGGTGGACGAAGTGCTCGAAGCGCTCGGCCTGCCCGACCGGGTGCCCCGGCCCGCTGAACCCGCGCCCGTCCCGGGCCCGGCCAAGGCAACGTCCGCACCTCGTAGGAAAGTGACCTCCTGATGACCGCCCAACCCCCGAAGAAGAAGAAGCAGGACATCGGCGACCTGGTGAAGGCCGGCGCCCCGAAGAAGGAGGACACCACGAACACGATGACGCGGCGACGGCCGCCGCAGCTGGACAGGCAGTCCGCGGCGGAGGCCAAGCGGACCATGACGACGAAGTACGTCCAGTTGCGGACGGACCAGACGATCGACCTCGACCTGATCGCGCGGGACCTGCAGGCCGCCCGGACGCGCAAGGGCGAGCGGATCACCGCGAACACGGTGATCCGGGTCGCGGTCGACACGCTGCTGTCCCGGGGCGGGGTCCTGGTCGGCGACACGGAGGAGGAGCTGCTGGCCTCGCTGACCGGCTACCTCGACACCTTGGAGGAGACCCGGGAGCGGGTCCAGGAGCTGGAGGCCCGGATCTCGGAGCTGGAAGAGTCCCAGAGCACCTGAGCCCGGAACCCGGGGAGTCGCGGACTCCCTGACCCTTGAAGTACAAGACACCAAAACAAAACGACCTCGGCGGGGATGTGGTGATCGGCCGCCGAGGCCAACGCAGAATCGGAGCGAGACGTGCGCTACTCACAGACTACGGCCAGCAATAGGCGCTGGTCAGCAGCAGGATCGAGCCAGGTGGACAGCCTGGTGTCCGACTTGCGTCACCACGTCCAGGACGCGCCCGGCTGGGTCGTCCTCGCCGCCGGCGCGGTCGCCCTCGTCCTCGCCGCGTTGCTGTTGAAGCGGCTGCTGTTCGGGACCAAGGACAACCGCAACGGCCTGCTGTCCTTCCTCAACGAGATGGGGCCGCACGGCAAGCTGGCCATGGCCGGGGTTGCAGTGGCCCTGTACGGCCTGTGGGGCTTCGGCGAGGAGACGGCCAAGCTCCCGTTCCTGATCCGGATCTGCTTCGTGATGATGTTCGACGTCATCGAGCTGAGCCTGTTCGGCTCGCTCTACAAGCGGACGACGGTGGACGAGAACGGCAACCGGCCGGAGTGGACCAAGGGAACCCGGGTCGTCCACTACACCGCCTGGGCGATGGTCATCGCGTCTGCGCTGGCCAACGTCACCCACGCGCCCAACATCTACGCGGCGCCGTTCATGGCACTGATGCCGCTCGGCTCGGCCTGGGTGGTCGAGCTGGAGCTGCGCGAGCGGATGGCTGGCTCCGGGGACGCGGTGGAGTCGTCCACCACTGGCCCGTTCAAGCTGCTGATGGCGCTGTGGACCCGCTGGTGGGCCGACCAGTACGCCAAGCGCGGCATCGACCCGACCGGGAAGGCCAGCAGCGACCTGGTGAAGGTGGCGTCCGCGCGCCGGGCGGCCCGGCAGCTGTTCGTCCTGCGGGAGCTGCTGACGGAGGTGGCGAAGATGCCGGCGGAGAAGGCCGAGCAGGGACGGGCCCAGCGCAAGAACGCGCTGCGGCTGCTGGAGGAGCTGCAGCAGCAGCGCGACACCACCCGGGAGTCCCTGGAGCGTTCGGGGTTCTCGACCGACAACCACCAGGCGCTCGCCGTCCTGCGCGGCCTGGCCGGTTGGACCCGGCAGGACGAGATCGCCCTGGTCGACACCGCCAACGCCCCGGTGGTCAAGGAGCTGATGGAGTCGGTGGCCATCATGCCGACCGCCCGCAAGCTGGAGGCGGCCGGCTACCACGCGGAAGCGGAGGCCGCTCGGCAGGCTGCGGAGGACGCTCGGCAGGACGCCGAGCGCGCTCGGCAGGAGGCGAAGGAGGCGCTGGAGAAGGCGAAGGAGGCCACCGACGCCGCCGAGAAGGCGAAGGCGGAGGCCGCTGCCAAGGACGCCGAGTTGAAGGACGCGGCGGCCGAGACGGACCGCGCTCGGCGCGAGGCGGAGGCCGCTCGGCAGGAAGCGGAGGACGCTCGGCAGGTCGCCAAGACCGAAATGGGGCGTTTGTCCGAGGAGGAGACCACCCTGCGTAACCGGGTCTCGGAGATCAGCGAGGAGGCCCAGAAGGCAGAGGAGAAGCGCCGCCAGCTGGTGGCCGAGGGCCAGGGCGCGAGCGAGCGCAAGGCCGAGCTGGACCGCGAGATCGAGCGCCGTGGCGAGCAGCTGCAGGCCCTGGGCGAGGAGCTGGCGAAGATCAACCGCCAGCACGGGGAGGCGGCGGACCGGGAGCGCGTGGCCCGCGAGGAGGCCGACCGCCTGGAGTCCCAGCTGTCCGGTCTCCGGGGGCAGCTGGACGACCTGAACGGGCAGATCAGCGCCCGCGAGCGGGTCCGCCAGCAGGCGGAGGACGTGGCGCGGGAGGCGGGTGCCCGGGCGTCCGTCGCTCAGGCCAAGGGCGAGCGGGTCGAGCTGCAGGTGCGCGAGGCGGAGCTGGCGCTGGAGGATCTGCGGGCCACCCTCCGGGCGGAGATCCCGGCGGAGGAGCTGGAGGCGGAATCGCTCGCGGAACCGGCGTTCCCCGGCTCGGAGGCCAAGCAGCTGGCATGGGAGACGTACCTCGACGCGGTGACGAACTTCCGCGCGACGATGGACGCCAAGACGATGGCAGAGACCTACGGCGTCACTGTCGGTCGCGCCCGTGAGTGGCGGGTCCACTTCCGGGCCCGCCGTACCCGGCTGATCGCGGCGGAGGGCCTGAACGGTGCTCCGGAGGGTGCCGAGCGCACCGCCGACGCTGCCGAGCGCACCGCCTCGGGGGCCGAGCGCACCCCGGTGGAGGGGTCGCCGGCCAACGGCGGGGCGACGGCCGGGGCACTCGTCGGCGGTCAGCGCGGCGCCTACTGAGCACACCGCGGAGAAGGGGGCCCGGGGCCCGGCCGAGCGCCGGACGCCGGGCCCTTCCGTTTGCCGAGCGCGACCGGCGACCAGCCGAGCGCATGGGCGAACCAGCCGAGCGTGCCAACCGCATATGCCGAGCGCAGACACCAAAAGCGCAAGAGTCTTGAACTTCAAGAGTCCAAAAGTTATGATGATGCTTCGCCGTGAAACTCCCCCCTTCATGTCACAAGGGGGGCGTACCGTGATCGCTCCGGTCATCGGTACACATGCGAACGCCCCCCGGGCAGCGCTTACACCGTTGCCGGGGGGCTCCGAGACCGAGGGAGAACGCGCTCCGATGATGTCCCGTCACGAACACCCTACCGAGCAGACCGACACCGACCCCTCCGCCCCGGAGTACGACGACGGGTGCTGCGACGGCAAGCGCACGGCGCTGGTCGCGCTGTCCACGGCGGGGGCGCTGCCCCTGCTGGTCGGGGCCGCCAGCCCGGCGCCGACCGCGCCGGCCTCGCCCGGCACGCAGGTCCCCACGCCGAACATGGGCGACGGCGTGGACCTCCTGACCAACATCGTGGCCAACCTGCCGGGCCACTGGCTCACCGTGGCGGGCGTCACGGTGGCCGGGCTCGGGCTCGGGTACATGCACCTCAAGGAGCAGGTGGGAGCGGGCAAGGCCCGTGCCCTCCCGCTGCCCAAGGGGACCGGGTTCGCCAGCAAGGGCGAGGTGAACATGGCGCTGGGCGAGCGGCAGCTGCTGAACCGCGTGAGTGAGCTGCGGCCCTCGCTGGTGCCCACCCGCCGCTCGGCCACCGCGCTGGACCTGGGCGCACAGCTCGGCACGGACATGATCTGGAAGCAGGGCCTGTACATCGCCTGCGAGGACGCCGTTTTGATCTTCGCTCCGCCCCGCTCCGGCAAAAGTGCCTGGATGGGCGGGCAGATCATCGACGCGGCCGGCGCCGCCGTCGTCACCTCGACCCGCTCCGACCTGTACCGGCTCACCCACCGGCTGCGGAAGCGCGACGGACGCCCGGTGTTCGTCTTCAACACCGATCTGGAGGGCGTCCCCAACACGATCCGGTGGAACCCGGTCCGCGGCTGCCGCAACCCCGAAACCGCCATCGACCGGGCCGGATACCTGCTGGCGGGCGGCTCGTCGGGCGAGGCGCTGACCAATGAGACCTTCTGGGACTCGCACTCCTTCACCGTGCTGCGGGCGCTGATGATGGCGGCCGACTTCATGGGCGGCACGCTGATGGACGTCGCGCGGTGGGTCGCCGACCCGGACAACCAGGAGCCGCTGCGGGTCCTGGAGTCCAACGCGGCACTGGTCCCCGAGGGCTGGACGCAGACCCTCAAGCAGGAAATGGAGGCCCCGGACAAGACCGCCGCCGGCGTCTACATGTCGCTGGCGCCCACCCTGCAGTTCCTGTCGGTGCCGAGCATCGCGCAGATCGTCCAGCCGCAGCCGGGGGAGCCGGAGTTCACGGCCTACGAGCTGCTGGCCCGTCAGGGCACCCTGTACCTGATGGGAGAGGACCGGGACCGCGGCAGCATCGCGCCGCTGTACGCCTGCCTCGTCGCGGACGTCTACAAGGAGGCCAAGCGCTGGGCGAAGACTGCGGGAGCCCGTATCGACCCGTACGTCCGTTTCGTTTTGGATGAGGCGGCGATCATCTGCCCGCTGCCGCTGAACAAGTGGACGTCCGACGCGGGCGGCTGGAACATCCAGCTGCAGATCAGCGTGCAGTCGTACTCGCAGCTGGAGGAGCGCTGGGGGGTCAACGGGGCCCGGACGATCTACAACAACTGCAACAAATTCGCCCTGGGCGGGCTGGCCAACCCGGACGACCTGGAGCGGCTGTCCGTGCTGGTCGGCGACGCGGACCAGACCGTGGTGTCCGTCAGCAAGGACAAGGACGGCAAGCCCACGGAGTCGCACAGCCTGCGGCGCATCCGGGTCATGCCGCCCAAGGAAGTCCGGGAGATGAAGGTCACTCAGGGCCTGTACATCCACCGAGCCGTTCCCCCGATCCGGGTCCAGTACGTCCCCACCTGGAAGCGCAAGGACGTGAAGCTGGAGCTCAAGCTGCAGAAGCAGGAGGAGAGGCTGGCCAGGCGCGAGCAGAAGCGGCTGGCCAAGCTGCCCGTGCAGCTGGACAAGCACCAGCCGGTCACCGTGCCCGCAGCCCCCGTCACCGTGCCCGCAGCCCCCGTCACCGTCCCGGCCTGGCAGCAGCCGGCTGCCCCGGCCGCCAGCGTCCCGGTCCCGCCGATGCCGAACCTCGCCCCGCCCCGCCCCACGGTCCCGCCCGCCATCCCGGCCCCGGCGGAAGCGCCGGCGGAGCAGGAGACCATGCCTCGGGCCTCGGGCGACGGCCTCCTGTGGTAGTCCCGAGCACCACCACCCACCCCCGAGCAGCAGAAAGGACAACGCGGTGAGCACGGAAGATCACAAGCTCAGGCCCACGGGGATGACCAACGCGGCCGAGAACCGCCTGAGCACGATGATCAGCCTGGTCAACAAGACAGCTCAGGAAGCGGAGTCACACGCCCAGAAGGTGGACGCGCGGCTGAGGACCATCGAGGAGATGGACCTGCCGGGCAAGGTCGTGGAGATGTCCCGCATCCTGAGCGGCCTTGCCCAGAAGGAGGGTTCGGCCGCCCTCCTGTGGAACTGGCCCGCGATGAACGCCGAGCAGACGTACAACGCCCTGCAGCACCTGGTCGACTGGCGCGAGACGATCCTGCGGCGCTTCTTCCCCCGGGACTACTACGCCGTGGTGGAGCCCTGCTGGCTGAGCCACCCGGACGTCCTGCACCTGATGGGCGCGCTGTGCGGCATGTGGCACTGGGCCCACACGGAGGCGGACCGGTCGGTGCTGCGGCAGTCCGAATGGCTGGTCCGCTGGAAGCCCATGCTGGTCAAGGACATCGAGCAGGCGCTGGAGCCGTGCCGGGCCGAGCAGCAGCACGTCGCCCGGCGCGACCCGGTGCGGCCGATCGACCGCGAAGCCGAGCAGCAGACCATCGCCAACCACGCACAGGCGATGCAGGCCCGGGAGGACCAGGCGGCGGCCGAACTCGCGGCCGCCAAGACGGCCAGCGCGGGCACCACCGGCTGACACCGGACCACGAAAGGGGCGCGGGACCATCACGGTCCCGCGCCCCTTCGGCGTTCCTACGGCCCTACGCTGCAGCGATCGGCCGGTCCCGGGTGGAGATGTGCGACCACTCCAGCGCCCGCAGCACGCCGCCGGCGTACCACTCGGTGCACTCCTCCCGCCACGCGCGGCCGAACACGCGGTCCTCGGCGTGGGTCTGCTCTCGGCCGATCTGCCGGGTGGCCGGCAGCGGGGAGTCCAGCACCTCGGCGCTGATCGGGGCCAGCTGGCGCTCGCCCAGCAGCCACAGCACCGCGTCCAGCACGCCGCTCATCCCCTCGCCGCGGTGTCGGGGGTCCAGCCACATCACTCTGTAGGTCTCCTCCCGGGCCTCCAGCTCGGCGCGGGCGTCGTCCCGCAGCTGTTCCAGCTCGGCCCGGGATCGGATCACCACCTCCGGCACCCCGGTGGGCAGCGGCGCCGGCGGCGGGGCGGTCGGCCTCGGCGGCACCTGGTGCCCGGCCGGCGGACTGTACGGCGGCACCGGGGGCGGTACCGGGACGTGGACACGGGCAGCAGCACTCAGGCCGGGGACGGGGCCCTGCCCCGCGCTGCCCCCCGGCTGCCAGGCGTATCTCTCCATGGCTTGACGGTAGCCCGCGGGTCGTCCGCCCGGACAGTGCCCGGGCGGACAGGTCACCCGTTGATCTGGATCTGCGGGATCTCGATGGCCTGTACCGCCTGCACGGCGGCGGCGGCGACCGGCGCGGCCTCGCGCGCCGCCTGGGCGGCCTCACGGGAGGCCACAACCTCGTTCATCGCGGCCTGAGCCTCGGCGAGGGCGGCGTCCTGCTGGGCAGCGCGGCCGTCCAGGATTCCGCGGGCCTCGCGGGCGCTCTGCAGAGCGTCGTACAGCCCTTCGCCGTGCAGCACGGGCTCCGGCTCCGGCGCGGCCTTCTCCGGGGCGCTGAGGGGCCGTGCAGGCGTCTGCGGGGCCGAACCGAGCACCATCTCCTCGGTGTACTGCTGCATCGCGGCGGACTGCACCAGCTTGCCGTCCATGTACTGGGCCGGGGCGGTGGGAAGCTCGCCGGGCTCGGCGACGTCCTGGTGCTCGAACTCCGGCTCCGGCTCCGGCGGCAGCTCGGCCTCGGCCTCGGCGGCGGGGACGTCCTCGCGGGCCTCGTACGCGACCTCGGCGACGTCCTGGTGCTCGGGCTCGAACTCCGGCTCCGGCACCTCCTCCAGCTCCGGCTCGGCCATGTCCCACTCGGCCTCCGCGAACACCTCGGCGTCGGCCGGCTCCGGCTGCACCTCCTGCTCGGCGGCGGCGAACTCCTCCATGTCCAGCTCGGGCTCGACGGCCTGGCGCAGGTCGAGCTGGCGGCGGGCCTCCTGGGCGCGCTCGCGGGTCTCCTCCGTGTGCTCGTGCCACTGGCCGCGGACCTGGTGGATCTCCTCCAGCGAGTCGGTGCGCGACCGCAGTTCGGCCAGCTCGGCGGCCGCAGCCTCCGCCTCGGCCTGCAGCCGCTCGCGGGTGGCGTCGTCGGGGGCCTCCAGCATGCTGATCTGCCGCTGAGCCTCCTCCCGCTCCAGCTTCTGGATCGCCTCGTACGTGGCCTGCATCTGCGGGGCGACGTAGACCGGGGCCCATGCCTCCTCCCGCTCGTAGTGGTCGACCAGCTCGCGCAGCTGGGCATTGGTCGCCCCGACCAGCTCGCGCCGCTCCTCGGGCTCGCCGAGCGCACGGAACGCGCGGTCCCAGTCCTGCTGGAAGTCGACCGCGCCACGGGCCGGACGGGGGCCGATCGCGGCCACCTCGTTGTCCCACCCGTGCGCCTCCCTGTACGCGGCGACGGTGCCCGCCCGCTCGACCCACTCCGCGCGGCGCTCGGCCTGGTCAGCCGGGGGAACCTCGCCCAGCGAGCGGGCCGCCCACTGTGGCAGCTCCTCGGCGTCGGCCAGCTCCTGGCCCAACATCAGGCGGCGGCCGTCCATGAACTCGGCGACGGCCCGCGCGGTGTCGCCCTTCTCTCCCGGGATCTCCGCGACCCGGGTCTGCCAGCGCGACCGCTCCTCGGCCTCGTCCCGGCGCTGGTCGGCCAGCTCCGTACGGCGCTGGACCTCGACCCCGGCGTGCAGGGACATCACCGACAGGTTGGTCTGGGTGAGCTGGTCCAGCCACGCGGACTCCACCGCATCCCACGGGCTCGGGGCGTCGTCCCGGGTCACGGCCACCTCGACCCACTCGGTCCCGTTGAACATCATCGGGCGGGTGACGTCCTGGCCGAACGCGGGCAGCTGCTGGGCCTCCTCCAGCCCCTTCGGGGCGGGCGGGGCGATCAGCCAGGCATCCGGCTCGACCTCGGCGCCGTCCACGACCAGCGGCTGCGACACCCACCGCTCGGCGTCGTGGTCCCACGTCATCACCTGCTGAGGTTCCGCCGGCGCCAGCTCCTCGCCGGTCGCGGGGTCGACCTCGAACACGCGGTGCCGACCGGTGGCCTCGTCCCACTCGGCGCTGTAGACCGGGGCGGCGGCCGCGGCGGGCTCCTCCTCGCGCGGCACCCACACCCCGGCGGCCTGGTCGTAGACCATGCTCAGCTCGGGGCGCTCGGCTACGACCGGCGCCGCCTGGGCGGCCGCGACCAGCTCGGGCACGGCCTGCTCCTGGGCGCGGACGGTGGCGCGGACGTCGCGCTCGTCGGCCCGGACCAGGGCCCGGTCAGCGGCCTCGATGTGCTGTTCCAGCCGGGAGTGCAGCACCCGGGCGACGTGCCGGGCGTCGCTGAGGTCGCCCTCCAGCGACTGCAGCAGCAGCGCCTCCGGGTCGTGGCCGGCGGCCTCCGCCGCGCGCGCCAGCCGCACCAGCGGGCCGTACGCCGGGTCTTCGGCGATCTGCCGGTACTTCTCGACACCGAGGGTGTCGTGGATCAGGCGGCCGAACCGCTCCTCCGCGTGCCCGGTCTGCAGGTCGTCCAGGACGAAGTTCCAGCGGACCAGCGACACGGACTGCTGCAGGTTCTCGCGGATGACGGCGGTGGCGGCCTTCTCGGCGCCGGAGGTCTCCATTGCCTGCGCGAGCACCGAGAGCTTGTCGACCTCCACCGGCTCCGCCCCGTCCAGCTCCGACGCCTTCTGCTCGGCCACGACGTACGCCCAGTTGCCGTCCTTGCCGCGGGTGAGCGCGACGTACAGCGACTCGCGGGTGTCTCCGCCCTCGGTGAGCACGCGGCAGCGGTCCACGGTTCGGCCCTGGCTGCTGTGCACGGTGCCCGCGTACGCGAGGTCGACGTGCTCGCGGACGTAGGCGGACGGGATCTCCATCAGCTCGCCGTCGTCGTACCGGACGGTGATGTCGCCGGTCTCCAGGTCCCTGGCGATGACCTCCACCACGTCGCGGTTCACCGCGAACCGGTCGCCGCTCTGGCTCTTGATCTCGCGGTTGATCTCGCGGAGCTGGATCTGGTCCCCGATGCCGATGGTGATGCCGCGAAGCTCCAGCGTGATGCCGCCGGCCTCGACCTGGCCGAGCCGCACCAGGTCGGCCCGCGCCATCGCGGACAGCTGGTCGGCCTGGTCCTGGGACACGGCGATCAGCAGGCTGTTGTGCCCGGCGATGGTGTCGGCGAGCCAGTCCTGGTAGGCGGCGTTCATCATGTCGTCGCGGCTACCGCCGTTGAGCCGACCGTGCTCCTCGTAGGCGGTCAGTACCTCGGTGTCGCCCCCGCGCAGCCGCAGGCTGGCCTCACGTTCCCACTCGGCGTTGAAGCGGCGGACCTCCTCCAGCTCGTAGACCTGGACCCCGGCCTGGATGGACAGCTCGGCGAGCATGCCGCCCGCGCCGACGGCGGTCAGCTGGGCGTAGTCACCCGCGTAGATCAGTTTCGCCCCGGCCTCGCGGACCAGGCGGCGAACCTCGTCCATCTCAGCGGTCTCCGACATGCCCGCCTCGTCCAGCATGACCAGCTGGCCGGGCCGCAGACGGTGCTTCTCCAGCTCCTCGGAGGTCCGGCCCTCGGCCAGCGCCTTGTTGCTGTTCAGGAACATGGCGAGGTTGCTGACGTGCTCGACGCCCTCGCCGGACAGCACCCGGGCGGCCCGCTCCGAGGTGGTCAGGCCGATGACGGCCCGGCCGGTGTCCCGCCAAGCGTCGTGGATCGACGCGGCCAAGTACGACTTGCCCGAACCGGCGGGGCCGATCAGCACGTCCGCCTGGCGGCCGCCGCCGAGAATCCCCCGGAACGCGGCCTCCTGGCCGGCGTTGAGTCCGCGACCGGCCAGCGCCCGCTCGATCTGCTCGTCCGTCAGCGCGGGGCCGCCGACCTGCTGGGCGTCGGCCAGCAGCCGCTCCTCGCGGTCCAGGTGCCCGCGGGTGGCGTACTCGCCGTGGCCCGGCACCTGGTAGATCGGCGTGCCGTCCCCAAGCTGCAGCGAACGCGGCATCGGGATGACCTCGGGCGCGGCCAGCGACACCAGCCCGGCCTCGGTGGGGTCGGCCAGCGCGGTGTCCGTCAGCTCGTTGACCAGGTTCACCACCTGCTCGACGTCCAGTCCGCCAAGGCAATCCGGCAGCTGGCGGATGATCTCCACCTGCAGGTGGGAGCGGCGCCACGTCGACCGCTCGGACTGCACGGTCTCCACCGCGCGGCGTACGACGTCGGCCGGGTCGAACGCCTCCGGCATCGTCCCGCGCTCGGCGCTCGCGGTGGCGACGGCCTCCGGCACGTCCGCGAGGGAGGTCCGCAGGTTGTCCTTCGCCGCGGCCTCCCATCGCTCCAGCAGCACCTCGCGCGGTACCTCGTCGTGGTCCTTCTGCTTGCGCTCCTTGAGCGTGACGAACTGGGCCATCTTCGCCAGCGTGTGGGCCTTCGGGGCGACGCCGTGCTTGGCCTCGTAGGCGTCCGCCAGCTCCTTGACGCCAGCCGTCACCACGCGGCGGCGGGAGGAGAACTGGTCCCGCAGCTGCTGGTCGATTCCGACGATCTCGCGGGCCTTGCCGTCCGGGCGCATCTCGAAGCGCACGCCCAGTCGGCGGGTCAGCGACTCCTCCGCGACCCGCTCGAAAAGGTGGCCCGCAGCCTTCGCCTCACGCAAGATCAGCTTGCCGTCCAGGGCGCCCCACTTCACGACCTCTTCGCCGGTCACCGGGTCCACCGAGCGGTAGGCGACGCGGTTCATGATGGCGGTGTGGATGTGCAGCTGCGGGTCCTCGTCGCGGCTCAGGTGCTGGCGAAACTGGGCGGCGGTGAACTCGTGCGCGTCGACCCGCTTGCCCACCGACTCCTCGCCGCGCTTGCTGGCGAACCGGCCTTCCCGGGAGTACCCGGCCTCGGCCTCCATGTGGGCCAGGCCGGCGGCCGCACCCTCCTTCAACGCCTCCCACACCTGGTCCGCCTGAGCGGCGAAAGCGTCGGCCCGCTCGTCGTCTCCGGCAAGCCGAGCATCGACTGCGGCGACCTGCAGCGAGGCGTGCAGAATCGACCAGCTCTTGGGCGCGGAGAAGGTGACGTCCACGTAGGTGTTGGACTGGGTGGCGTTACGCCGCACACCCATCTCGGCGGCCTTCTGCTGCTCGGGCGTCGCGCCCGGGCCCAGCTTCTCGATGGCCTCCTCGACCTTACGCTCCGTGCTCTTGGAGTAGTCGCGCAGAGCCGACCCCAGCCGGTACTCGGCCAGCGTCTCCTTGCGGATTCCGGCCTTCGCCGCAGCGTAGGCATCGGTTCCGCGCTTGACCTCGGGGTGCTCTGCCTGCCAGGCGGCCCACCGCTCGGCGGTCACGCTGTGCAACTCTTCGATCTTCCGGGGGTCGACAAGATGTGTGTACATCTCGCGGAAAACCTCGGGGTCAACCTCACCCGTGAGACCGAACGTCTCGATCCCCTTGCCGACCCACACGCCGGGCGGCTCGCCCTGCTGGTCAATAGCCTGCAGGTAGTAGTTCTCCCGGTTCGCACCGACGGAGGACAGCAGGTAGTCCGGGCTCGACCCGAAACTCACCGTAGCTGTCACAACGATCACAGTACGGTCCATCGGATTTCAATGCAAGGGTGTGTTGAAGAACTAGGAGGGGGCACAGAACAGCAGACAGCAACCATCAGCAGACGAGAGGTAAGGGACGGAAGATCAACAAGGAGAGGCAGACCAAGATCGGGAGAGGCAGCACGGCGGACGGGCCGGAGAGGGGAAGAGAACCACACGTCAACAACCAATCATGTACGCGACAGCAACAGGGCGCCTGCGGCAACCCTGGGTTGACAGCACCCCGCAAGGGCGCGAGCACAATCACAGCCGGGGGCCGGTCGGGGCGGCGGCGCCGGGCCACTGTTACAAAAGGTCACTAGCCACCCTCGGGCCCGCCTTGACGGTTCCCACCGTGAGCACGCTGTGAACCGCTCACCCTCGCCCACCGCCTCGGTGCCGCACCAACCCACCTGCAGGACACCCGCCGGAGGCCGCGCCGACCGGCGCCGCCTCACCCACCGCAACCACCCGCGCAGGAGCGCGGGCGGCCGGCCACCCGCTGCGCCCAGCGTGCGCACGCTGTGAACCGCCCGGCTCGACGGCGGCCCGCCACCCACCGACGCGGGCCTGCCCACCCCGACCAGCCCACCGTGCACACGCTAAGACGCGCCCTCGACGGCACCCCGCCGGCCACCCGCTGCGCCCAGCGTGCGCACGCTGTGAACCGCCCACAGACCCCCACCATGCACACGCTGAAATGAGGGCGCCCCGCCCCGCGCTCGGCGCGCGGAACGGGGCGGGGCTGTCCACCGTGTACACGGTGCGTCTAGGGCTGGTCCTCCGGCATCGGCTCCTCGCCGTCCGGCTCCTCACCGGCCCACTCGGACCCGGCCGCGGCGACGTCGGCCGGCGCTTCGGTGGGGGTCTCCTCGGCGACGGGCAGCGGGTCGTCGTCGTAGGCGTCGAACGCCTCGGCGGCTTCGTCGGTCTCCGGCTGGAACTCCGACCCGCACCACTTGCAGGCGATCCCGCCCTGCCGGTCCCCCTTGCCGTACGCCTTGGGCGTGACCTGGAGCCGCCGCGGCTCGGGGAGGCACTTGCAGACCACCGCGTACCGCTTCCCCCCGGACTTGATCTTCTTGGGCTCGTCGGACTCCTCCTCCCCCTCCCCCTCGGCCTGGTCCTCGGCCTGGTCCCCGTCGCCGGGGACGACCGGCAGCCGGGCCTCCTCCAGCCTCCGGATCGCGGCGCGGTAGGAGGCGGCGGTGGCGTCCTTGATCGGGGCGTCACTGAACCCGATGGTCTGGGCGGCCCGCTCCGGCGGCTGCAACCCGACCTCGACCGCGAGGGCGGCGAACTTCTTGTTGTGCCAGCGGAGGCCGTCGCTCGAACGATCCACGATTCCGCGGGTGGCGGCGAGGCCGTGGGCAGCCGAGTGCAGCAGTGCCTCCAGCACGGCCTGCCCGCCGCGCTCCAGCAGCTCGGCCGCCACGAACAGCTCGGGCACCTTCCCGTCCTCGGCCCGCCAGCGGTCGGGGGTGAGATGCCCCCAGTGCTGGTAGGCCGCCCGCTTCGCCTTGGTCGGCTTGGCCGGCAGCGCGGCGCCGGTGATGACCACCGCGTCCGGGACTCCGGGGTGGCGGGCCTGGATGGTGGACCACATGGTCTCCAGCGCGCTGATGATGCGGGCGCCCTCGCGCCCTCGTGCGGTTGCCATGCCCCGATCCTACCTTTCCAGCGTGTACACGGTGTGATTCTTCTCCGGAACGACCGGGCCCGGTTCGTAACAGTGCCCCCTCGCCGGGTGCTCTGAACAGGAGCGATACCCACACCCCCGCGCCCGGCTCGGGCGGCACTGTTACAAGTGGGGCGGGGTCAGTACCCGGCGGCGACCAGTGCGCCGGCGGCGTTCTCGGCGGCCACTGTGGTGTCCAGCTCGTCCTCGTCGCCGAGCTCGTCCAGCAGCGAGTCCAGCGCCTGCTCGATCACCTCGGCGTACGCCTGGGTGCGGTCGGCGTCCCGGCCGGACTCCACCACCGCCTTGTCCAAGTCGCGGTGCTGCAGCACGACCTCGAACTGCGCGGCGGTCAACGCGGTCCCCAGCATCTCGGCCGTAGCGGCTGCACGGTGGCGGCCGCCGGCGCATCCGACCGCGATCCGGAACACGTTGTCCTCGGCGCCCGGGCCCATCGCGTACGACTGCGTCATGGTGATGGCGGCGGCCACCACCTGCAGGATGCCCGGGGTACGGCGGACGGCGTCGCGCACCTCCTGGTCCCGCGCGGTCATGTACCGAAGCGCCGGGTTCACGTGCGGGTCGCGGAAGTGCCGACGGAGGTCCAGGGTCAACTCGGCTTCCGGCGTCGAGCCGTGCAGGTAACCGAAGCTGGTGATCTCGACTCGCATGGTGGGTCCTCCCCTTGTCGGTCGGTCCAGACTGTCCGGGCCGTGGGGCGGCACGGGCTCGGTTCCCGTGCCGCCCAACGGTGCGTCAGGCTGCTACAACAGCTCGTCCGAGAACAGCTCGTCCTGCCACGCGCCGCCCGGCTGGCCCGCCATGATCGCCTTCTGGATCGCGGCTTCGACGTCCTCCGGCGCCGCGGCCTTGATGGCGTCCCGGATCGCCCTCGCCCGCCCGGCCGGGCCGCGGGTGTCGGCGAGCGCGTGCCCGGCGATTCTCGACCGGCTCACGTAGTCGAGCACGTTGTCCTGGCGCGTCCCGGACAGCCAGTGGGCGGGGTTCTGGCAGCTGGGGGAATCGCACTTGTGCCTGATCACGACGGTGGAGATCAGCACCTCCAGCCCGAACTCGATGCCGTACCCGTACTCGTGGGCGCTCACCACCTCGGAGTCAGGGCTGCGGCCGGCGCGGAGCTTGCCGTGCCCGCTGCTGCTGATCGCGCCTGTCCAGTACCAGCACTGTGTGGGCCCGCGCCGGAACGTCCGCTCCGCGTAGCGCTCCCGGGTGGGGCCGTGCTCGATCAGCACGGCCCACGGGATCTCCGCCCGGCTCCTGCTGGGGCTCACGCCTCTTCCGTGCAGACGCACGGCTCGGTCAGCACCCGCTGCCCGGTCTCGTCCTTCTTCGTCAGGGGGCCGTTTCCGGGGCGCCCGCTCCCGCCGCACTGGGTGCAGGAGGCGTCGGCCCCCGGGTCCAGCCCCCACTCCTGGCCGCACGTCCGGCACCGGGCACAGTCCGCGTAGTCGTCGTGGGTGGTCGGGATGGGCTGCCCGAACTCCTCGACGTCGACCGATCCGCAGTGCGGGCAGGTGATGCTGTACTGCCGGTGCCCGGCGACCAGCTGGGGCCGGCCGCGCTCGCACGACCCGCAGACGCGGCTGTCGATGGGGTTGGTGGTCTCGCACACCACGCACCGCCAGTTCACCCCGTCGGCGTGGCCGGGCAGCAGCTCCACCGCAGGCTGCTGGTCGTAGCGGTTGGCGAGGCGGTGACCGCAGCTGTCGCAGCTCCACCAGCCGAGCCGCTGGGCCTGGTCCTCGGGCAGGTCAGGGCTCTGCCACCAGCGCATCCGCTCACCGCAGTTGGTGCAGTCGGTGCTCTCGTCGGCGCGGCCGCCGCCGTGGCAGTGCGCGCAGATGCCCGCGCGGTCCGGGTGGGCCTGCTCGAAGTTGAACCGCATCCGGTCCACCGCCTGGGCGACGGCGGCGGACTCCTCCTGCCGCAGCTCGACCGACGTCTGCTGCCCGATCCCGCCGCTGACGGTCACGGTCAGGCTCCCGCCCTCGTCGCTGCCCATCGGGAAGTCGTCCACCAGCCGCTGCAGCGCGCCGATCAGCTGTTCCATGTCCGTGAAGTCGTGCCTGGTCATGCCTGTTCCTCCTGATAGGTCAGTTGTTGGCGGTGGGGGTGGAGTTCTTGGCGCGCTCGATCCAGCTGACCACCGCGGCGATCACGGACCAGTCGAACGTCCCGGCGAGCTTGTCGACCACCTGCAGGTCCCACTTGCCCAACTCCCCGACCCCGGCCTGCATCAGCGCCGACCGCAGGATTCGGGCGCGGGTGGCGTCGGTGACGGCCTCTCCGGTGGCCTGCAGCCGGGGGTCGTCCGGGGGGAAGTCGAGCGGCCCGCTGGGGATCAGCAGCGAGAGCACGCTCCCCGGCGTCGGCCCCTGCGGCACGTCCGGCTTCCACCCGGGGAATACCTCGGCGACCAGGGCGAGGATCACGCTGTCCGGCTTCCCGAGCAGGCCGGCCTTCCGCATCAGCTCGTTGGCCTCCCGGGCGGCGTTGCTCAACGCCTCCTCCATCCCGACCTGGTTGGGGTCGGCGTACAAGCTCTCGGTGGTCTTGTGCAGGCGGACGAACGCCTTGATCGCGTCTTCGGTGAGCTGGTCCATCGGGTGCTCCTTCGCGGTGGTGGGTGCGCTGGTCAGGGCTGGATCTGGTGGGCGGCGAGGAACGCCCCGGCGGCGCCTGCGGCCTCGGCCTGGCCGTCGTAGGTCTGCTCCGCCTCGTCGCACACGTCGTCGGCCCCGGTCCCGATCCACCACCAACCGCCCTCGTCGGGCAGGTAGCTGATGGTGGCCCGGCCGCCGAACAGCTCGACCTCGACCCGCTCGCCCTTGACGGCGGGTGCCTTGACGGCCTTGGGCCAGCGACTGCGGGCGGCCTGCCTGGTAACGCCCCACGCCGTCCCCAGCTGCGGGTACGTCGCCCCGTCCCGGCCGGCCCAGTGGGCGGCCTCGCCCGCCATCACGTCGACGGCAGCGGCGACCTCGCGCAGTACGCGCAGAGCCGCGAGGTTCGGGCCCCGCAGCCCGCGCCACTTCATGTGGATGCTCTGCCAGTCGTTGCCCGGGGCCTCGATCTCGCCGGGCTTCACGACGGCGATCCGCTCGGCCGCCGACCACACGGCGTCCCAAAGGGCCTGCTGCAGCCGGTCCAGTTCCTCGGCCGGCGGCTCGGTGTACTCGGCGCTGTTCGCCGGTTGACTCTCCATACGGACAAGTCTAGTTGTCGCACAGTGACTGGACAAGCTACTTTGTCAAAGGATCTTCGACAAACTGAATTGTCGTCAGATTTCGGCCATCCCGTCGGGTGCCCGCTGGCGATCGGGGGCAGCGGGCATGTATCAACAGGGCGTCAGGTAGACGACTGGGCAGGTAGGAGTACGCGATGGTGGGCGGCTGGCTTCGGCGGACCCCGGCTCAGGGTTCGCGGAGGGCCGTCCGGGCCCGCGCCTTGAGCTACCTCCGGCAGCAGGGGAAGGCCGGGCCCGCGCTGAGGGACGCCCTGCCCGGGATGCTGGTGTTCGGGGCCGCCTTCGCGCTGCCGCTGCTGATCCTCTTCGTCGTGTACCGGGTGGCCGGGCTCGTGGGCCTGGTCGTCGTCCTGGTGCTCGTCGTCGCCCTGGTGGTCGCGGTCCGCCGGCGGCGGGCGGTGATAGCTCGGCGCCGATCCGGCTTGTACACCGCTGCCGAGCTCCGCGCCCTGGACGGCGAGCACGCGCTGGCCCGGGTCACTGCTCGGATTCTGCGGCGGGACGGCTGGCGGGTCAGGTCTCAGCCTTGGCAGGGCACTCCGCGGCTGATGGCCCGTGACGGGGACGGCCGGGTGCTGGAGGTGACCGTGCGGACGATCGACAGCGCGGGGGAGGCGACACCCGCGCCCGCTCCACTGCGGCGGGCTGGCACTGAGGGGTACGGCGGTGTGCTGCGGCTGGTGGTCACCCGCGGCCGCTACGGGAGGCAGGACGTCCTCTGGGCCTCGCGGCAGGGCGGGGTGCTGTTGCTCGACGGCCAGCAGCTGGAGGCGTGGGCGGCCGGTGCCGACCTGAGTACGCTCGTCGGTCCGCTCCCGCTGCCCCGGCGCCGCGACGTCGACAGCGCCGGGGGATAGGCGGGCCCGCTGGCCTGCGCGGCTACTCGATCCGCTGGCAGCCCATGTAGCCGACGAAGAAGCGGTCCAGCACCCGCACCCACCACCGGTCCCGGCGGCGGACCGGCTCGACGTCGGCCGGCTTCTCGGTCTTCGCCTCGGCGGCCGCCAGCTCGGCCTCGGCCCGGGCGGTCTGCTCGACCCTGTACTGCAGGTACTCCTGGCGCACGTACGCGCGGCTGCCCCCGGCGGCGTCAAACTCGCACAGCTCGCCCTCGATGAACGGCGGGTGCTGGCCGGTGCTGGTGCCGAGCGAGTCGTCCAGCTCGCGCAGCAGCCACCCCGCCGCGATGGCCTCGTTCCGCAGCAGCTCGTCCTCGGGGTACTGGAGGGCGTGCAGGTCGAGCACCACCGCCTGCAGCAGCCGGACCTCGCGGTCGTCCCGCCAGTCGTCCAGCTCGACCTGCAGGCGGTCGATCAGCAGGTCCAACTCCACCGCGTCCGGCTCGTTCGCGTAGGCGACGGCGGGCAGCGGCGCGTCGAAGCAGTCGTCCGGCAAGGGCACGATCGGCAGTGAGGCCATGGGCTCCTCCTCGTAGGCGGTGCGGGGCCCCGACCGTACGCCGACGCACTGACAGATCCCAGAGGCGCCGGCCGACCGGGGCCGGTGAGTTTCGGCGGACGGCCGGTGAGTTCGGGTGCAGGGGCCGGTGAGTTTCCACTGCGGAAACTCACCGATTTTCTCCCCACCGCAGCTCAGAGGGGGTGCAGCAAGCTATTGCAGAAGCCGGGCATACGCCCGTCCTCCGCAGTCCGCGCCGGGGGACGCGGGGTGAAGTGCCTTGCCCGCAGGGGCGGTTCGGCGTTGCCCCCGGCCCGGCCAGCTCGTTGTCCCGGGCATGGACACCACGCTGCCCCCGCCCCCGGACCTGCGGGAAACCCGCGCGACCGTGCTGATGATCGACCTGGTGCGGGCCTACACCGGAGGAGACTGGGACGGCGCGGCCGACCTGCTCCGGGAGTTCGACCGGGCCTTCCGGATGCTCGGGGACCCGATGGGCGGGCTCGGCCTGCACGACCTCGGGCAGGCCGCATTGGGGGAGATGTTCGAGCAGCTGCTGGACGACCTGGGCGTGCGGGTGGAGGACGTCCCCGGCACGATCCCGTCCGCCGCGCTGAGTGGCCAGCTCTACCGGCTGCTGGAGGGGGTGGAGCTGGACCCGCAGGTGATGCTCTGCCTGATCGCCTTCTGCCGGGGCGACCTCCCCGGGATGCTCGACACCCGCGGCCTGCGCTCGATCGGCTGGTTCATCGTGGTGGGGCTGTGCACCGCGGTGGCCGGCTGCGTACACCACGGCGGGGCAGACGCCTACCTGGCGGTGCTGGACGAACGACGGACGGCGGCCGCCGCAGCCTGACGCCTCACGCAACCGCCCCCCTGACCAGCGAGGACAGGGGGGCGGTTCTACATTCGGGCCCGGAAATGAGGCGGTTCACCATCCGGCGGGACGGCGAGCGGCGGCGGCCGCGGGCTCCCCGGCGGTCCGCTCGACCAGTTCGGCGCTGGACTCGCGGCCGGCGGCCCGCAGAACCTGCGCGAGGCGACGGCCGAGCACGGCCCGCTCCGGCCCGACCTGCAGCGCGCCCCAGCACGCGAGCGCGTTGCGCGCGGCCTGCTGCACTGCCGGGTCGCTCGCCTGGGTCCACCGCAGCCGGTGCTCGGCTGTGGAGGTCCAGCGCTCGACGGCGGTCGACTGCTGACCGGCGGCGGTGGCGATGGTGGCCTGAGCCTCGATCACGTCGGCCAGCTGTGGGGAGAGGTGGCCTCGACCGGTCCGGAGCACGGTGCGCTCCCACTCCGCGGCCAGCTCGGCGGCGGCCGCGAACTCGCGGGCCTGGAGCGCGGCGGCGATGGCAGGTCGGGCGTCGGCGGCACGGGCCTCGACCGGCGGGGGCGGGCCCGGTGCCGGGATCGCTGGAAGCGCCGGCGGTAGCGCGGTCGGCCTCGGCGGAGCGGGCCGGTACTGCAGCGGCGGGCCGACCCGGACGGGAGAGCCGAGCACGAGCGAGCGGGAGTCGAGTCCGGCCTGGGCGACCGCGACCGGGTGCAGGTCGGCGACGTGCTGTCCGACGGGCCCGCCCCGCAGCAGCATGGCCAGCTGCACGGTGTACGCCGGGGCCTGGAGCGGCCCACGCCGGACCGGGGGGCCGACGGTCCCGAGCACGACGGCGCCGGGCACCTGCAGGTCGGCCTCGACCAGCGGTCCGCAGCTGCGGTCGGCCACGGCGTCGACCACCACGGTGGTGGTGCCGGCCGGACGGTTGCTCAGCACCCGGGCCAGCCACGGCCACGGCAGGGCGGTGTACCTCGCGGTGCTCTCCGTGGTGCGGGCGAGGGCGAGGTGTACCTGGTGCTGCCGGTGGTCCCGGATCAGCTGCCCGCAGACGTAGACCAGCACGGGCCCGGTGGCGGCCGCGGCCTCCTGGAGGCGGGCGAGCACGGCCTGCGGATCGGCCGGGTCAACCAGCTGCACGACGTCGACCGGACCGGGCCAGCCCTGCAGCAGCCGGTCGGGACCGACCGCCGCGACCGCACTCACCCCGTGCTCGGGGTCCAGCAGCCGGCGGCGGCTCGACTTCGGCGCGGAAGCCAGCAGCAGCACCCGACCCCTGGACTCCCCGCTGATCGTCATGCCCTCACCGTAGACCGGGGTACGTACACCAACGCCCGTGTTTTCCCTGCTCGGTGGAGGGGTGTAGCGAAGCTGAGACAAGTGAATCCGAACCCCCGTTCGGGCTTGATCGTCCCCCGCTTCGCGGGGGTCTGTGATGAGCTGTGGGGCCCGATCCGGCTGCCTGAGAGCGGACCGGCCCACCTTGTCGGGGGCGGGCCGGATCGGGCCCCACAGCGGCGGATAAGGGCCTTCGGGCTGTTCTTTTTAGGACCAGCTCCCCCGGACTCAGTTGCTGTTGGCAGTTGCCTTACCGGCCTCCGGGTGCCCTGAGTCCGGGGGAGCTGGGACCCCCCCTGACGAACAAGACAGAGATCCCCAAGGGGTTCTGCCTGCTCGTCAGAGGGGGTCTCGCGTTGGTTGTTGAGGTCGTGCCGTCTCCGGTACGCCCGTCACCGTCTTCGCATCAAGACCGGGCTACGGGGATTACTCGCGTGCCCTGGGACCGGGATGTGCTGACAGCTCGGGAGGTCGCGTCTCCGCCCGCTCCGCGCGGGCTTCGGCTGGGGTCCACCTTGTACGCCCCCGGGTCACCCCGGAGGCAAGGCCGAACTGGCTGTCAGCTCCATTTGCCTGGTTGCTCCAGCGGCGCTCTCCCTCCACTCAGGGGGTTGGGGTGAGCTGCCTCCGCCGTGCCTTCTCTACCGCCCGGGGGCTACCGGGGTCGGACCTTGTTGACGCGGGCCGTTCTCTACCGCGGACTCGATCCGGACTCCCCCGCCGTCGTCAGAGCAGGGGCCACGGGCCAGTTTCCGGGGACTGGTCTCCCCTGGGCATGTCACGACCTCCACCCGCCACGGTGGAGCGCGTCCCGCTGCGACGTGGGCAGGCAGGACGGGCGGACCCCGTGACGGGTGGGTGAGGCCGGCGGCCGAGAAGCGGCGGGCGGCAAGGCTGCTGATCTGGCCGATAACCGGCGTGTCGGCACGCGGGCATGGTGGGCAGACCGGGCGGCGGACGGCTATAGTCGTCTCCCAGTAGTGGGTACGCCGAAGGGCGCACCCGGCTAGCTCTTCGACCCGGTCTCCGGTTGGTCGCCTTAAGGCGGGTCTAGAGCGGTACAAGCGGATAAGTAAGCGTCTGAGCCTCGATCACCCGGCTGGAACCCGGGGCGGTCTGAGGCTCTTTTCGCGTGCTGTCGATAGGTCTCCGTGATCTTGGTCGTCAAACCATCTCGGAGTTTTTCACACCGATGGCGTTTCGTGTCGGGCTCAACACGCGACGCACCGAAAGTCGTACAGATGATCCCGGTTTGTCCCCTGGTCAGGGGCTCAGCGAGCCGGTCGGCCCGCTGGTGATCACCTAGAAACGATCATACCCCAGAAGTCTTGAAGTTCAAGACTTCTGGGGTATGTGTTCGCCGTAGGCGATTGGGGCTCAGTCCCTAGACGAGACCGGCGAGCAGGGCACCCGCGAGCAGGGCCAGAGCGCCGATCATGACGTGGATGGCCTGCCGGAGCGCGGTGTGCTTCCGGCGGGCGATCCGCGAGAGCGTCACGATCCGCTCCGCCCGGCGATCGGCCGTCAGGTCGGCGGCCAGTTCCGCGGGCGAGCACTCGGCCCAGTGCAGGAACGATCCGGGCACCGTGGTGTTGCGGCTGTACAGCGTCGGCCGGACGACCAGCAGCACCATCACCAGCGCGACGACCAGCCCGCCCCCGCCGAGCGCGACCAGCACGGTCACCGGGACGGACAGCTCCCGGCCCTGCACCGCCGCGATCAGCACGGCCAGAGGAAGGCTGAGACCGGACAGCAGGGCGCCGGCCTTAGCGTCGGTGCGGGCAATCTCGGTCGTCACATCGGTGCGGGCGGCCGTCCACTGGGCCTCGCTCACCACGGGCTCCGGCTCGCTGCTCGGCCCCGGTCCTGCAGTCTGCTGGGTCTCGGTGGTCATGGTGTTCCCCTCCCATTGGTCCGTTGACGTGCGCTCTTCGTGCTGGTGGGTCGGCCCGTCCGCTCAACACCAGGCGGGCCGACCCCCGGTCAGCGGCCGGCCTTGCCGGTGGCGGCGGCCAGCTCGCGCTCCAGCTCGGCAATCCGGGCGGCCGCGGCCGTCCCGGTGCGCTCGGCCTCCTGCTCGACGTCGCGCTTCTCCCCCAGCAGCCCCTCGACGCGGGCCCGCAGCTCCGAAAGGTTGGCCTCCAAGTCCTTGACGGCCTGGCGGTGGTCCTCCCTCGCCGTCTTCGCCGACTCCTTGAGCTCGGAGATCAGCTCCTTCTTGGCAGCCACGTCGCCCTCGGCCCTGGCCACCCGACGCTCGGCCTGCTGCTCGATGACCTGAGCATCCGCCTTCGCCTGGTCGCGCTCGCCCTCGGCGGTGGTCTTGTCCGCCTCGGCGTTGGCCACCTTCTCCTCGGCCTTGTGCAGCTCCTCCTGGAGCTTGGCCTGCTCGGCCGCGCGCTCCTGGGCGGTGGCTTCCTTGAACGTCGCCAGCTCGGCCTCGAACGTCGCCAGCTTCGCCTCGGCCTCGGCCACCTTCCCGGCGGCGGCCTCCTGGGCCTCGCGCACCTGCAGCTCGGCGGCGGCCTGGTGCTCGCGCACGCGCTCCTCGGCGGCCTCCTGGGCGGCCGTGATGGCGGCGGCCTTCTCCCCCTCCAGCCGCTCGACCTCGGCCGCGAACTGCGTGCGGGCCTCCTGCAGTTCGGCGTCGGCCTGGTCGGCGGCGTCCTCGGCCTGCTTCTTCTCGGTCCTCGCCACGTTGAGCTCGGCGACGGCGGCCAG
The DNA here is from genome assembly GCF_001279805.1 of Streptomyces sp. XY431. Taxonomy (NCBI): domain Bacteria; kingdom Bacillati; phylum Actinomycetota; class Actinomycetes; order Kitasatosporales; family Streptomycetaceae; genus Streptomyces; species Streptomyces sp. XY431. Next base: position 6,607 of record NZ_LGDO01000524.1, on the reverse strand, counting down.
CCGCTGCCGGTGCTCCAGCGCGAGATCCTTCCGCAGCTCCGCGACGTCGGCGGCCGCGCTCTCCTTCTCGGTCTGGATCTCGGCGGCCGCGGCCTCCGGGTCGGCCATGGTCTCCAGCCGCTCCGCCACCTCCGGCAGCACGGTCAGCAGCTGGCGGACGGCGCCCAGCACCTCGGTCCGCAGCACGCCGGCGCTCTGGACCGCCTCCTTCACCGGGCGGTCGGACGTCTCGGCGCCACCGCCGCCGGCGCGCTCGCGCTTCTTCTTCTCCCGGTAGGCGGTCAGCGGGGTGTGCTTCGGGTTGTCGCAGTACTTGTTGGGCTGCCCCCCGCCCTCCGACGGGATCGGCGGCCTGGTGCACCCCGGGAACGCGCACACGGCCGTCCCGGCGGTGGCGCCGGGGGCCTCTGCGGGCTGCTCGCTCATGGGCTCGACCTCTCAGTTCCGGGGCGGACGGCCCGCCCCGACTAACCCAAGCATAGCATACCCTTTCATAGCCATGCAATGCATGGCGCAATGAAAGGCAAGGATATGAAACGCAATGGATGACCCCCCGCTGACCGGGCCCCGCTCGGCCGGCGGCTCGCCAGACCTCTGTCCGAGCTGGGGTGGTTCCCTCGTTGGGCGGCCTCACGGTGGGGGCGCGGCCTGGTGGGGGCTCCGGGGTCCGGGCGCCCGGCGCCCGGCCCGGGAGGGAGTTTCCGGTGGTCGTCGCCCCCTGGGCGGCGGCCGGCGGAAAGTCCCGGACGGGTTTGCCCCGGTGCTCCCGCCGGGCTGTGCCAGGGTGCGGAGGGCGTCCGGCGAGGGGGCCGCGCCGGCTCCCCCGCACCCACCCCACCACCAACGGCGAGAACCGCCCGGCACGGATCTTGAGGCCACCCCCTCCGCAGGGTTGGCCCGTCGGAGACAAAGTCCCTGGCCCGCACCCTGGGCAGCTCCTTCGGGCACGGCACGGGCCCTGGGGTGCGGCAGACTGGGCAGGTGACGAACCCTCAGACTCCCCGCCGGCCGCTGTGGCTGGCCGACCAGCGCCCGGCCCCGCTCGCCCCGGTCACTGGCAGCGCGCCCCGGCCGGACCCCTGGGAGGGCCTGGTGCCCCCGCCTGCGGCCCCGGCGCGCCCGACCACCGGCCGCCGACCGCTCGGACTTCGGCCCGACTCCGCCAGCTGAACGAACACCCGGCGGCGCACGCCGGGCCCAACAACCGACCTCGGTAGATCGGAAAACATGACCTCGGTACAGATCACCGTGAGCATCACCCCGCAGCAGGCAAGCCAATTCAACCTGCGGAAAAAGCGCCAGAAATTGGAGCAGGACGAATACCTGAAAGAGCTGAGAAAAGAGGGGCTGACCCATCGGGAGGCCCGGCTGCAGCTCGCGCTGATCCGGCCCGACACCTGGCCTCCGCTCGATGCCGTCGTGGCCGGGGCGGTGCGCCAGCGCCTGGCCGAGCCGGACCTGGCCGGCCCCTGGGCACCGCTGACCCCGGAGGAGGAAGGGGAGGCGAAGCTGGGCGGCCGCTGGCCGGGGCCGGCCCCGGATATGCCGCTGGTGGAGCGGAACTACCTCCTCCCATCCGACCTGGTCACAGCGCTGCGGACCGCATCCTGGCGGGTCAGCGCGCGCCCCCTCGCCCTCTACAGCCCGAGCTTGGGCCGGGCCGAGCGCGAGCGCCTGGCCGACCTCATCCACTCCCCCGGCCGGATCATCCGCCAGGCACTCGACCGCTACGCCCGGCCCGAGCCGGAGGAGGCGGCCGAGTGATCTACCGACCTCGGTTGATTGCCCTGCGCGGGCCGCCGATCTTGGTCATAAACAACCGACCTCGGTTGTTGGTTCCGGCTCGGAATCCCAATTTCCGCGCACCGTTTCGATTCGTCGCAATACTTGCATCTTGGCCCGTGTCGCGCTATTTCTTGATACGCTCCAATCGGCTTGGGAAAGGAGAACCCGCCGTGACCGAAATCGAAAGTCCGACCGAAATGGAACGGGGTCAGGAGGTGGCTGGGCTCGCTGCCTGGGCGGCCGCCCTGCTGGACGACCCGGAGGTGGTGGTGCTCGACCTGGAGACCACCGGGCTCGGGGACGACGCGCGGATCGTGGAGATCGGGGTGGTCACCACGGACCGCCGGGTGCTCCTCGACAGCCTGGTGAACCCGGGCGTCCCCATGCCGGAGGAGGCGACCCGCCACAACGGGATCACGGACGCGATGCTGGCCGGCCGCCCCGGCTTCGACGCCCTGGTGGGTGACCTGACCCACGCCCTCACCCGCCGGGAAGTGCGCGGGGTCGGCAGGGTGGAGCTGTTCGGGCGCCGGGTGGTGGGCTGGAACGTCAAGGAGTTCGACCGGCTGGTGCTGCGGCGTGAGCTGGCCGGCTACTACCTGCGGCAGGGGCACGCGGACCCGCAGGCCAGTGCGGAGGCATGGCTGTCCACCATGAGCTGGGAGGACGTGATGCTCCCGTTCAGCAACTGGTGCGGGGAGCCCTCGCGTCACGGCGGCTACCGCTGGCAGAAGCTGGGCGGCCCGCACCGGGGGTCGGCTGACTGCCTCGCGGTCCTCGACCGGCTCGCCGCCGTGGCCGGGCGCCCGGCCGCCGTGCTGCCCGCCCAGCCCCTGGGCGACGCGCTGACCAGCGCGGAGGAGGCGGCCCGCTGATGGCACAGCTTCGCCTGATGACCGATGATCCCCGGCTCGGCGAGCGGGTCCTGGAGCTCCTGCTGCCGGTGCTGCAGAACGCGCCGACGCTGCGGGTGTCCGAGCCGACCCGGCTCACGCACCGTGGCGGGGGCCTTCGCGTTGTCCTCGACGTGCAACCGAACGAATCCAACGACAAGGAAGAGGTGGCGTGATGGGACGGCAGAAGCCGGGCAAGCCACGGCGGGAGCGGCCCGAGCCGCAGGAGCACGGGCACGAGGGGTTCGAGATCCCGGACGACTACCGCGACCCGGACGGGCGGCCGGTGGACCACCAGCTGCTCGGCCAGCTGCTGGGGGCGGCGATGGACCGGTGCCTGTCGTGCCAGGACGTCCTCACCACGCTGTTGGTGGAGGACCCGGTGACCACCGCGCGGCTGGTCGAGCTGGCGTGCATCTCGGTGCACGGTGCGATGGGCGGCCTGCCCCGGACGATGACGGACGACGGTATCCCGGGACCGGCCGCCCCCGAGTTCCGGCGCCTGGCCCGGCTCGGCCTGGACGGCGGCAACGACTCGATGTTCACCGCGTGCGAGGGCATGAGCGCCACCGAGCGCCGGGAGGCGGCGAACACCGCGCTGGACTTCGTGGTGGCGGCGGTCTCCGGAGTGATGGGATGACGACCTACCAGACCAACGCCGTGCCGGGGAAGCTGTCCCCGGCCGCGCCGCTCGACCCGGCCGCGCTGCGGCAGCTGTCCCGGCACGCGGCTGACGTGCTCTCGCCCGCCGGCCGGATGAAGGACGCGCCGCCGCTGGCCGACGCCGGAGCCCACCTGTCGATCGCGCTCGCCGCGTTCAACGCGCTGCTCACGCCCGCCGAGGACGCGCAGGACATCGACCGCCTGGCCGACGCGGAGCACGCGCTGGACCACCTGCACCGGACGACCAACTACGTGCGCGAGCACCTGGTGGAGAACGTCTCCAAGGAGGAGCGGGAGGCCCGGCACCGGGGGATGATCGACGGCTGCCTGGAGGAGGGGCTGACGGTCGTCGGCGCCATCACCGCCGAGCTGGTGATGGCGAAGGGCCGCCGGATCACGGTCCGGCTGACCACGGACGACGCCTATCAGACCATCCAGCTGGAGGAGCCGGGGGAGGAGCCCCGAACGCTGCGGCTCTCCGGCCGGGACCGCCTGGAGCTCCACCACGGGCTGCACGAGATCGGCCGGATCGTCTGGCTGATGCTGCGGGCTGAGGACGGCCTGGCGGTCCCGGCCCGGCGGAACGGCCTCTGATGGACGACTACCGGCACCGCTGCGACGACTGCGGGCGCTACGACTGCGAGCGCTGCGGGACGCACATCTGCCTGGACTACTGCGACTGCATGCGCTCCCACCACTGCCCGTGCGAGTGCACCGCCTACGACCGGCAGCTGACCTACGGCCCGGACGGCTGGGAGTAGGACGACCGCCCGGCGGGCAGCGTCCCGCCGGGCACCAACGATGGGGAGGGGACGGCACGGTGGTGAGGGACAACGGAGGGGCCGGCGCGTCGGCGGAGCGGATGGGGGCCCGGCAGCGGGCGGTCGAGCGGGCCGCCCAGCACGCGCGGGCGAAGTGGCAGCTGCCTGCGGCGGGGGCGGCCGCGGTGGCGGTCGGCTGGCTGTTAGGGGTGCCGTGGTGGGCGGTGCTGGTCCTGATCGCGGCCGCGCTCGCGGTGGTCGGCCGGCGGATCTACCGCGGGGCTTCGGACTCCTGGAGTAAGGGGGCGGCGGGTGAACGGCGCACGGCCCAGCTCCTCGGGCCGCTCGCCCGGGACGGCTGGCGTGCCCTGCACGACCGGTCGGTGCCGGGCTCCCGGGCGAATGTTGATCATTTGCTGATCGGCCCGGCCGGGGTCGTGGTGGTCGATTCGAAGAACTGGCAGAGCAAGGCGTCCCAGCTCAGGGTGCAGGGCGGTCAGCTCTGGTACGGCCGGTACGACCAGACCCGGACGCTGCGGACGGCGGCCTGGGAGGCGGAGGAGGTGTCCCGGGCGCTCGGGGTGCCGGCCTCCACCGTGGTGGCGGTGCACGGCGCGACCGTGCCGGGCGGGGTGGTGATGCTGGAGGGCGTCACGGTGATCCCCGCCCAACGGGTCCGACGGCTGCTGCGGAACCTCGCCCCGCAGCCCGGGTACGACCCGGCGCGGGTGCAGCAGCTGGTCGACCTGGCGGAGCGGAGGCTGCCCCCGCACAGCGGCTGACGCCCTCTCAGCACGGGCCCCTGGCACCTGCCGGGGGCCTTTGCCGTGACCAGACTCGTCCAGGTGACCGGGCACCCCTCGACGTCGGCCGGCTCGTTGAGCAGGCCGTGACCAACTCCTCCGCCTCGACGTCTCCGGCGTCCTACGACCGGCACGGCCCCGTCGCCGAGCAGCTGCTCTACTTCCGCGCGGTCGGCGTCATCGGCAACCAGCCGACTGCCAGCCCGGCCGCCCCGCCAGCTCCCGCTCCCCGGCGCCGCCAGCTCAGCCTCGGACCCGGCGCGAACTCCTCGTCAACGCCCTGAACCTCGACCCCAGCAGGGTCACCCCCCTGCCTGCTGCTGCCGTGCACGCGGCACGGAGAGGGCAGAGCCGACCGGCGCCCCGCGCCGGACGGCGGGCTCGGCCGCTCGACCAGCCACGCCTCGCTTTCCTCGTCACGGCGGTTCACCCCCACGCCTGCCCCGGCCGAGTAGTGCGCTTTTCTACGGCGCCGACGCCCTCGGCACGGGCGGTCGGCGCGGCCGCGCGCGGTAAGCGGCGACAGACGCCAACAACGACGGAAGGGCCCGTCCGCGGTGGACGGGCCCTTCTTCGGTGGTGCTTGGGTCAGATCTCTCCCCAGTACTCGGCGCACCCGGGACAGCGGTCGGAGGGGCCGCCGGCCTCCCCGTGGTGGGGGCACGCCCACCAGCCCTCCGGCAGCGGGCCGTCGAAGAACCACGCCTCCGCGTGCTCCTCGTCGTCCTGCCCGGTGTCGACGTCGCCGGTCTGTCCGGCCGGGGCGGTCACGGCCGCCGGCCGATGCTGAACAGCGCGGCCAGCAGGCGGCGGAACCACCCGACGGTCCGGCGCTCCTGGACGGCGACCTCCTCGACGGCCTCCGGCTCGACCAGCGCGGGGGTGCGCTCGGCGTCGACGGCGGCGCGCTCGGCAGCCTCACGTCGCCGCTCGGCAGCCAGTTCGCTGACTGCGGTCAGCGCTCGGCTGTACGCATGGCCCATGCTGCCCGGCCAGTCGGTCGGCTCGACCGGCAGCAGCTCCATGATCTTGAACCATCCGCGGGCCTCGACGGTCGCGGGGTGCTCGCCCTCGCCTCCGGCGGCCCGGGAGTCGAAGACCTCCACCACGGTGCCGGGGGCCAGCCCCACCGCGACGGTGTACCGCTGCCGGGCCCGGTCGATCTCGACCTGCCACCCGTTGCCCCGCCACACGCCGAAGTGCTGGTCATCCCTCCACCCGCTGTGCTCGCGCAGCCAGTAGTCGGCCGTGGTGCGGCACCACGCCACGGCCGCCGCCTCGTTGGGGAAGCGGACCCACTGGCTGGCCTGGTCACCGAACCAGGTCTCCCGGATCACCGCGAACCGCTGGCGCACGGGGAACGGGCCGGTGGCGGGGTGCACGACCTGGAGGAGTTCGCCGCGGTACGGCAGCTCGTACACCACGCGGCCCTTGTTGATGGCCTCCGCCAGCCGGGGGGTCTCGTGGAAGCGGCCGTGCTCGGTTCCCTGCAGGTAGGGGCGGTCCTCCTGCTGATCGACGTCGACGTTGCCGGGCTGTCCGGCCGGGGCGGTCACGGGCGCCGGCCGATGCTGAACAGCGCGGCCAGCAGGCGGCGGAACCACCCGGCGGTCCGGCGCTCCTGGACGGCGGCCTCCTCGGCGGCTGCGGCCGCGAGCTCGGCGGCGACGGCGGCGCGCTCCAGCTTGTCGGCGAACGCCTG
>NZ_LGDO01000523.1:0-34348 GCF_001279805.1 Streptomyces sp. XY431 | reverse complement strand
CGTCCACGCCCTCCCGGTCGGTGGTGTGGTCGTCCGCGAAACGACGGTCACCCGTCGCGTCCGGCACGTACTTCACACAGACAACGATCCTCAAGCTCATGAGCGGTTCTCCTGGTACGGGTGCACTGGTCGGATGCACTGGTCCACGGCCTCGCAGCCCGCCGAGGGTACTGAGTGCCAAGTCCGGCCCGGCCGCGCCCCGCGAGCGGTATCGCACCACCCGGACCGGCCTGCCCTGTCGGCTCTCTTCAACAGCGTCAGAGGCTCTCCGAAGAGGATACGGCACTCAGTACCCCTCGTAAAGGAACTCAGTACCCTTCTCTGCTCCCGGGGCCCGGCACGGCCGGGGGCAAGGCCGCCGCAAGGTTTGCGCAAGCACCGGCCAGGGACCGTCATGGAATCCGCCAGAACACCCGGGCACACCCCCGTCGGGGCCACCGAGACCCGGGGCCCCGGTCCGGGATCAAGGAGGGGGAACGACATGACCTTGGTGCACGGGGAAGTCGACCACGGGGAGATCGAGCACGAGGAGGTCGGCCACGGGAGGGTCGGGAGCGGTCGCCGCTGGGCCACGCTGGCCGACTGCAAGGAGGTGCTGGTGGTCGTGCACTCGACGGTCTACGGCCAGCGGCTGCACGACATCTATCCGCTGCTCGGCGCCGACCTGCGGGTGCACGTCCAGTTCACGGTGGCACCGCACGCGTTCAACGCGGGAGCGGCCGCCCACGTCCGGAGGCTCGGCGGCACGGTGCTGCCCTGGGAGGAGGCCGTCCGACGGGAGTTCGACCTGGTGCTCGCGGCCGGTTCGCAGGGCCTGGAGCAGTTGCGCGGGCCGCTGGTCCGGCTGCCGCACGGCGCCGGGCACATCAAGCTGTCGCCGGCCGGGACCGGCACCGACGCCGGGACCGGGACCGGGACCGGGACCGCGCGGACCGTGTCCGGCCTGGGACCCGAGTACATCGTCCGGAACGGCCGGGTGGTGCCCTCCGCCTACGCCCTCGCGCACGAGGAGGAGCGCGCCGAAGTGGGCCGCGGCTGCCCCGAGGCACTGCCGATCACCGAGGTGGTGGGGGACGGCTGCTACGACCGGATCGCCGCCGCCCTCCCCGCCCGCGAACGCTACCGGGCCGCGCTCGGGCTGCGGCCGGGCGAACGCCTGGTGCTGGTCTGCTCCACCTGGGGCAGCGGCTCCCTGTTCACCCGGCTCGACGCCGTCCTGCCGCGGCTGGCCGGCGAACTGCCCAGGCGCGGTTACCGCACCGCGCTGCTGGTCCACCCCAATGTGGCCGCCGCCCACAGTCCGTGGGCCGTCCGCTCCTGGGCGACGGCCACCGCCCGCGGGGCGGTCACCGTACTCGGGCCGGAGGAGGACTGGCGCCCGCTGCTGGTCGCCGCCGATTTCGTCATCGGGGACCACGGCTCCGTCACCCTCTACGGCACCATGACCGGTGCGCCGATCCTGCTCGCCGAATACCCGCACCGTGACGTCAACCCGCGCTCGCCCGGAGCCCTGCTCGCCCGGACCGCGCCCGCACTCAGCCCGGCCCATCCCCTGACCTCCCAGCTCGACTACGCCGCCCGGCAGTACCGGCGGTCCGAGTACGCGGCGATCGCCGCCCGGATCAGCTCCGAACCCGGCCGGTTCGACCGCCGGATGCGACGGCTGCTCTACCGCGTCCTCGGCCTCGGCGAACCCGCCCACGTGCCGGAGCCCCCCGTCCTGCCGCTGCCGGCACCGCTGTGGCCGAGGAGCGGCGCGACCGACCGGGCCGGGCAGGACCGGCGGTGACTCCGCCGCGCACCGTGCCGCACACCGCCTTCCGGACCGTGCTGCTCACCCCGGTCGGCGGCCCGCCGCCGTCGGCCGGGGCGCCCGGCGCCGGCTTCGAGGCCCGGATCCACTCCCCGGCCGGGTTCCGGTGCTGGCTGCTGACCACCGTCCGCCCGGTCGAGCCGGCGCTGCCCCGCTCCTTCGTCGACGAGCACCTGGCGCTCGACCTCACCGCACCGGACGCCGCCCGTTGGCGTCACCAAGCCGATGTGCTCCACCTCGGCCGCACCGGCCCGGGCCGGGCCCGGGACCGGCTCGCCGCCGTCCTCCGGGCCTTCCCCGGCTGTGCGGTCGCCACGGCCGACGACACGGACGGCACCCTGTTCGTCCTCGCCCGGACCGGCGGCCGGCTGGTACTCCGTACCTCCCCGCCCGGACCGGGGCTCGTCCTCGGCTCGCTCGCCCACGCGTGGCTCGCCAACGGCGGCACACTCACCGAGCTCGTCGCTCTGACCGAGCTCGTCGCGCCGGCCGCCCCGGCCCCGCGCCCGGGAGCCCGGCGCAGCGCCTGACGGACCGCGGCCGCTCGGCCGCCCGCGTACCGGAGTGGGTGCCGGTACGCGGGTCGGCCGAGCGGCAACGGCAGGCTCCCGGTGCCGGGCCGCGGTGACGCGGCGGGTGGGTCCGGACGCTCAGCCGGTGGCGGGAGGGGGGCCGGGCGGGGCCGCCAGGGCTGCGAGTGCGGTGAGGGCGGCCTCGAGCCGGGCCGCGTCGGGGGCGGCGAGCTCCCGGTAACGGGCCATGGACTCGCCGTAGCGGGCGGCCGCCTCGACCAGGTCTCCGCGGGCACGGGCCAGGTCACCGACGAGTTCGAGGACGCGGGCCTCCCAATGGCGGGCCCGGCCCGCGCGGAACTCGGCGAGGGCCTCCGTGTAGCAGCGGCGGGCCTCGTCGTGGGCGCCGAGCGCGACGTGCGCCTGGCCGAGGAAGGCGAGCGCCCGCGCGGCCTCGTAGGGTGCGGGGACAGCGGCAAGGGCCCGGTGGGCATCCATCACGACGGGTACCGCCTCGGCCGGGCGGCCCGCCACGAGCAGCACGTCACCGAGCGCCAACCGGGCGAGTGCCGTGCCCCGGGCGTAACCCCGGGACTCCCTCAGGGCGGCCGTCTCGCGAAGGCAGTCGGCCGCCTCGGTGAGCCGGCCCGCCGTCCGGTGGGTCTGGCTCAAGCCGTAGAGGGCGTCCGCCTCGACGAGCGGTTCGCCGACCTCGCGGGCCAGGTGCAGCGCCTCGGTGAACCACTCCGAAGCCTCCTCCCCCGCACCCGCGTTGCGCAGACCGGTGCCGCCGGAGGTGAGCATCCGCAGCTCGCCCTCCCGGTCGCCGGCGGCCCGGGCGGCCTCCCGTCCGATCCGGTGCGCCTCGATCCACAGCCGGGCCGGGCGCAACCGCAGGAAGAGCGGCCACATGGCGTCGACCAACTGCCAGGCGGTGGCCACCCTGCCGATGGCGGCGGCCCAGCGGACGGTGTCGGCGAGCCGCCCGGTCTCGGCGTCGAGCCAGCCGACGGCAGCCGTCTCGTCGGCGAACTCCTGTGCGCGGGGCCCCGGTTCGACCGTGTAGTCACGACGCAGGGTGCGGTGGCTCGGGCTCAGCAGTGCCTCGGCAGCGGTGGTGCGGGCGAGGTACCAGTCGAGCACCCGGTCGACGGCGGCCCCGCCCTCGGCCAGCTCGCGCACCTCCTCGGCACGCGCCCGGGCATGCAGCTTGACCAGGTCGTGGAAGCGGAAGCCGCCCTCCATCTCCTCCAGCAGGTGGACGTCGATCAGCCCGTCCAGCAGCCGGTCGGCCTCGTCCGGGGCCAGCCCGCCGACCGCGCAGACGACGTCCAGCGTGAACACGGGGAACGGCAGCAGACCGAGCAGCCCGTACAGCCGGACGGTGTCCGCCCCCAGGACCTCGAAGGACGCGTCCAGCGCGTGCCGCACGGCTTCCCCCTCGACGTCGAGCGCGGCGAGACCCTGGGACTCCTGCCCGAGGGCTTGGGCGGTGACGGCGAGCGGCTGCACCGGGCGGGCCGCGATCCGGGCCGCCGCCAGACAGACGGCGAGCGGCAGCCGGCCGCAGCGCTCCACCACCTGGGCGGCGGCGGTCCGCTCGCGGTCCACCCGGTCGGCACCGACCCGCTGGGCCAGCAGTTGCACGGACGCGGCGTCCGAGAGCAGTCCGACCGGCCGGAACACGGCACCGTCTATGCCCAGCCCGGTGAGCCGGCGGCGGCTGGTCACCACCACCACGGCGTGCTCCGAGCCGGGCAGCAGCGGCCGGACCTGGGCGGCGGTGGAGGCGTTGTCGAGCAGGACGGCGATCCGGCGTTCGGCCGCGAGCGAGCGCCAGAGCGCCGCGCCCTCGGCGAGGCTGCCCGGCACGGGGGCGATGCCGAAGGCGCGCAGGAACCCGCCGAGCGCCTCGGCGGGGTCGGCGGGCCCGCCCGGGGCGTGGCCGCGCAGGTCGGCGTAGAGCTGGCCGTCCGGGAAGCGGCCGGCCAGCCGGCGCAGCCACTGGGCGGCGAGCGCGGTCTTGCCCACCCCGGCCGGGCCCGTGACGACCACCGTGACATCGACGGCACCCGGTGGGTCGCCCAACTCGCGGTCCAGCGCGGCGAGGTCCGCTTCCCGTCCGACCAAACGGCGCGGTGTCGGCGGCAGTTGGCGCGGCACCGGGAGAGCCGGGGCGGCGGATGCTTCGACGGGACCGCCGTAGACCGTCAGATGGTGGATCTCCCCCGCCTGGACGACGGAGCCCTCGATCCTCCCGCCGGACAGGGAGTTCCGCGTCTTGAGGTGCGGTTCGCGCGCTCCGTCCGTCGAGTTCATCCGCGACTCCCGACGCCCGGCCGACCTCGGACCCCCGTTGCTCCGAACATCTCCGGCTCCACTGGCTCCCCCTACCCGTAGAACGATGGACTGAAGTGACGGGAACGAATCGATGTGACCCCTGTTGACGGCCGATCGGCGGCCCCCGCATATCACATGAGTCTCAGTCGGACGCCGAATTGTCAATAACGCCTGACCCTTACAGCAGGAGGCGGTATGGCCCAGCCACTGCACACGTGGGATGCTCCGCTCCGACACAGCAAGCTGGTGGCCACCGGCGGGGGGCGTCGAATGGAGTTCCACCTTCTGGGTTCGGTTGAACTTTCGGTGAACGGCGAGTTGTCGGCAATTCGCACCGACAAGGGGCGCCGACTGCTGGCCGCCCTGGCCCTGGACGTCGGGCGGCCGCTCAGCCATGAGCTGCTGGCAAGCCGGCTGTGGGACGAGGAGCCCCCGCCCAGCGCGGTCGCCAGCATCTACAGCCATGTCTCCCGCATTCGGAGCCAGTTGCGATTGGCCGCGGCCGCCGAGAGCCCCGCTTCACCGCGCGACATCCCCACCATCGAGAGACGATCGCACACATATTCGCTGCGCGCCGACAGCCATTTGATCGACTGGCATCGTTTTGTCGACTTGTCCAAGAATGCCCGCCGACTCGCCGACAACGGCGACGACATCCAGGCCAGGACCGTTCTCGGCCGGGCCGAGGAAATCTGGCGCGGTGAACCGCTCGCCGGACTGCCCGGCGGCTGGGCCCAGTCCACCCGCGCCACCATGGCCGACCAGCGCCTCGCCACCACACTGCTGCGGATCGAGATCGACCTCCGGCTGGGCCGCTTCGGGGAACTCGTCCCCGAACTCACCGCCCTCCGCGAGGAACGCCCCACCGACGAACGGGTCGCCGCGCACCTCCTGGTCGCGCTGCACAGCGCCGGCCGGCAGGCGGAAGCTCTCGCCGTCTACCCCGCCGTCGTCCGCCGACTGCACGCGGACCTCGGCACCGGCCCCGGCGAGGCCCTCACCCGGCTGCACGAGCGGATGCTCACCGGCGCCCCGCTGACCGGGCCCGCCGTCCGGACCCCCGCCGTCCGGACCCTCGCGGGCCCGCGCCCGGCGTCCGGCCCGCGCCCCGGCGGCACGCCGTCCCCACCACCGGGGCGGCACATGATCGGCCGCCGGGACGACCTGCGCCGACTGCTCGGCGGCACCGGCGACGCGGTCGAACAGGGCGGAGTGGTGGCGGTCTCGGCGATCCTCGGCATGGCGGGCGTCGGCAAGACCACCCTGGCGCTGCACGCCGCCCACCTGATGCGGACCCGGTTCCCCGAGGGGTACGCCCACCTCAACCTGGGCGCCCACATCGTCAACCGGCGCCCGCTCACACCCCCCGAGGTGGCCACCGCACTGCTGCGGCGACTCGGCGTGCCCGCCGCGACCGTTCCGCTCGACAGCGAGGAGCTGTTCGCCCAGTGCGCCGACCTGCTCGCCACCCGGCGCGCGGTGGTCGTGCTCGACGACGCGGCGACCGCGGCCCAGATCAGGCCGCTTCTGCCCACCGCGCCCGCCGCACTGGTGTTCGTCACCAGCCGGCGCCGGCTCGCCGAACTTCCGGGCTCCAGGCCGGTGTTCCTGGACATCCTGCCGGTGGACGACGCGGTCGCGCTGTTCACCTCCGTGGTGGGGCGGGAGCGCGCCGACGACCGCAGCCGGATCGTCGAGATCGTCGACCGCTGCGGGCTGCTGCCGCTGGCCATCGAGATCGCCGCCAGCCGGTTCAAGGCCCGGCCGTCCTGGACCCTCGGCCACCTCGCCCAGCGACTGTCCCGCAAGACCGGCCGGCTCGCCGAGATCCGGCACGACACGGAGAGCGTCGCCCGCGCTTTCGAGATGTCGTACCGGTCCCTGCCCGTCGAGCAGCAGGAGGCGTTCCGCCTGCTCGGCGTCCACCCGGGGCCCGACATCGGCCTGCACGCGGCGGCGGCCCTGCTCGGCCGCCCGGTCGACGAGACGGACCACCTGCTGGAGGCACTGCTGCACTGCCACCTGGTCCAGGAACACACCCCGGAGCGCTATCAGCTCCACGACCTCCTCAAGGAGTACGCGCACGTACTGATCCGCGACGAGGGGGGCGAGGAAGAGGCGGGGATCGCGCTTCGGCGGCTGCTCGGGTTCACACTCCGAGCAGCCGACCAGGCGGATCGGCTGCTGTATCCACGCCGATCGCGACTTTCTCTCCCAACGTTCCATCAATTACCAGGGATGGAAACGTTGTTGTACGACCTTGACTTGGATTCGAACGATGCCGCACGCGAATGGCTTGACACCGAACAGGCCGGCCTGATCGCACTGGCCACTCACGCCCGCGCCGCCGGTCACCCCGAGGCTACCGCGTGGCTCGCGCACGTCCTGGCCGGCCATCTGGATGCCCAGGCCTACTGGAGTGAGGCCCACGAGCTGCATCAGGCCGCTGCCACGTACTGGCGTTCGGCATCGAACGACCACCGCGAGGCCCGCGCCCTGATCAACCTCGGCGCCACCCTCGCCAACGCCTCCCGCTACCCGGCCGCCCAGGAAGCACTCCAGCGAGGCCTGACGCTGGCCCGCGCCGAGCGCGACGACGACGCCACGGCGGAGGCGCTCAGCCTGCTGGGCGGGCTGCTCTGGCACCAAAGCTCCCTGGTCGAGGCTTTGGCATTTCAGGAGGAGGCCCTGCGGATCCGAAGAGAGAACGGCGACCTCTGGAACACCGCGCGCTGCCTTGCCAACATCGGCATCGTGCAACGTTCTCTCGGAAATTCCACCCTGGCCCTCTCCTCCTACAAGAAGGCACTACCACTCGCCCGCAATCTCCGGGACAGAACCCTCGAGATGCGCATCCTTAACAATATCGGGGACCTGCACCTGGGAATTGGCGACCCCGTCGCAGCGCGAGCGGAGTTCGAGCGGGTCCTCACTGGCGCGAAGAATTCCATGTCCAGCTTCGACCTCGCAGTGGTGAAGGCCAACCTGGCGGCGACACTGACCATCCCCGACGAGCTCGAGCGCGCAGTCGGCCTCTATCGACAGGCTTTGACCGTGTTCCGTTCGGCCGGCGGCATCAAGCACGAAGCCGACGCACTCAACGGCCTGGGTCACGCGCTCCGTACTGCCGGCCGGGCAACCGAGGCCCACGATCAGCACTCCATTGCCCTTGAACTGGCACGATCCGTCGGCGCCACCCGCGAGGAGGCGGCCGCGCTCCGCGGCCTCGGCCAGGCCGAGGCCGCGCTCGGCAACACCACCGCGGCCACCATCCACCTGTCGGCTTCGATCGCCCTGGCCAAACAGGCCGGAGCCGCCGATCAGGTCGACCTCGCCACCGAGGCCATGGCCAGGATGCGAAAGCGCCGGAATGCGGACGACTGAATTCCGCTAACACTGGCGCTATTCGACTGTCCTGCGATCGAAAAGTTTCGGCCAAGGATCTCGGATTGACTTGAACTAGCCCTCCGGTAGGTCAAAATCGAACAAACGACGGCAGCTCGCACCCGAGTTTTCCAGATCGAAGAAGTCTGATAAAAAGAGCCTGCGATATTAGACACGACCTTCGAGGAAACGCGCGAATGAACAGCATGACCACCCTGGTAGCCGGAACCGCACACCTTCTGGCCGCAGTGCTCACGTGGTTGATGCCCATCTTGTGCTGACAGCACCTGCGTGCTGGAGGGCGTACCCGAAGGTTCGGGCACGCCCTCCAGCACGCTCGGAGCGGTGCGGACTCAGGGGGTCGCCAGGGGGACGGCGGCTTCGGGGGTGAGAAGGCGGGCGGTGAGGGACTCCTGGAGGTAGAGGGCGATGGTGTCGGCGGTGTGGGAGAGGTAGCCGACCGAGACGTCCTGGCCCAGGACGAGGGTGAAGTCGCCGCCGCGGGTGGAGAGGAGCAGGGCTCCCTCGATCGCCGGGGCCCAGATCAGCTCGCCGTCGAGGAGGCGGGCGATGTGGCTGGCGATGGGGTAGCCGTGGTCCGAGGTCTCGTTGACGGCGGTGTAGGTGTCGGCGCCGAGGAGGAGGGCGTAGGGGCCGCCCACTCCGGCGAGGCGGAGGGTGGTGAGGGCGCGGCTCACGGCTTCCGGGTATTCGCGGACGTCGGCGGGGAGCGGGATGGCGGGGTTGGTGGCGGCGGCGCGGATGCCTTCGATGCCGGCGGCCGGGTAGCCGTCGAAGAGGGCGCGGTCCTCGGTGAGGGCGAGGGTGCGGGCCGCTGCCTGGACCGGCGCCCAGTCGGAGTCCCGGGAGCCGCGTTCGACGTCGTCGACGGCGGCGCGGTCGACGGTGAAGGGGACCCGGAGTTCGATCAGCGGGCGGACCTCGCGGGCGTGCGCCTCGACACCGGGGGTGGGCGGCTCGATGGTGGTGAGGTGGCCGGTGCCGACCGCGGCGAGGGCGGGGCCGTCCGGGCCGGCCAGGTCGACGACCCGGCGGCCGGCGAGGTGGAGCTTGAAGGTCTGCCTGGCCTCCTCCTCGATCTCCTCCCAGGCCGCGGCGGAGACGGGGGCGAGCTCGCGGTGCAGGTTGTTCATGACGCGGGGGTGCCTTTCAGGCTGCCGATGGCGAGGGAGCCGTCGGTGAGGAAAGCGGCGGTGGGGAGCGCGGCAACGGGGAGGGCGGCGACGGGCGGCGGGGCCGCGAGCGTGACGGGGGTGGCCGGGGCCGGTGGCGGGTCGGCGAGGAAGTCGGCGGTGGGGACGTGGAACAGCGTGCCGGTGACCGCGGTGGAGAAGTCGAGCAGGCGGTCGTGGGCGGCCGGGCCCCGGCCGGCGAACATGTTGCGGATCATCTCCTCGGGCACCTCGGGGTCGCGCGCATAGCCGATGAAGTAGGTGCCGGCCTCGCCGCGCCCCGCCGGGCCCCCGTCGAGCCGGCCGAAGGGCATGTTGAACCGCAGGATCTGCCGCTCCTCGCCGTCCGGGCCGGTGACGGAGGTGAGCGCGACATGGGAGTCGGCGGGTTTGGCGGCGTCGTCGAACTCGATGTCGTCGGCCTTGCTGCGGCCGACCGCGCGTTCCTGCTGGTCGACGGTCAGGTGCTCCCAGGCGGCCAGGTCGTGCAGGTACTTCTGCACGATGACGTAGCTGCCGCCGGCGAAGTCCCGGTCCTCGTCGCCGATCAGCACGGCCTCGGCGGCCTCCCGGCCCTCCGGGTTCTCGGTGCCGTCCACGAAGCCCAGCAGGTCGCGGGCGTCGTAGTAGGAGAAGCCGTTGGTCGCGTCGACGACGGTGGCGGCGCCGGAGAGCCGCCGGGTGATCCGGCCGGCGAGCTCCCAGCAGACGTCCATCCGGGCGGCCCGGATGTGCAGGAGCAGGTCGCCGGGGGTGGCCGGGGCGCGGTGGCGGGGGCCGGCCACCTCGGGGAACGGGTGCAGGGCGGCCGGGCGGGGGCCGTCGAAGAGCCGGTCCCAGGCGTCGGAGCCGATGCCGGTGACGCAGGTGAGGCCGACGTCGGGGGCGCGGAAGGCGATGGCGTGGCGGAGGCCCGCGAGGTCGGGCAGCAGTTCGCGGACCGCGCCCTCACCACCGGGGTCGACGGTGAGGACCAGGAAGATCGCGGCGGTGGTGAGCGGGGTGAGGACCGGCTGCGGGGCCGGTGGGTCGGCGGGCCGCGGCTGCGGCTGCGGCTGCGGCTGTGCCTGGGGGGATTGTGGCGGCATGGGCGGACTCCGGTCTCCGGGGCCTGATCATCCGTACGATTACACCCCGGAGCGGACATTTCGGCGCGGGCGGCGGTCCGGTCGGCCGTACGCCCCCCACCCTCGCCACGGAGCAGCGGCGAGGGTGGGGGGCGAGGGAGAAGGGGACGAGTCACGCGCGGGAGCGGCGCAGGCCAAGGGCGGTGACCAGGGCGCCGAGCGCGACCGCCGCGACCGGCACCCCCAGCGCGGCCCGCAGGCCGTCCTGGCCGCCGACGGTCAGGCTCACGGTGGTGACCGCCGAGAGCCCGAGCGCCGCGCCGAACTGGAACGCGGTGTTGAGCAGTCCGCCGGCCAGCCCCTGCTCCTCCTCGGCGACGCCGTCGGTGGCGGCGATGGTCAGCGGCCCGTACGCGAGGGCGAAGGCCAGTCCGGTGAGGATCATGGTCGGGAACATCATCGGATACGTCCAGTCCGGCCCGACCGGCAGGAACAGCGCGTAGGAGACCACCGCCAGGCAGAAGCCGCCGAGGATCACCCGGACGTTGCCGAAGCGCTCCACCAGCCGGGGTGTGAGGGTCGGCGCGAGCACCGCGTCCACCCCGACCGCGAGCAGGGCGAGGCCGGTCTGCAGCGGGGACCAGCCGCGCAGGTCCTGGAGGTAGAGGGTGACGACGAACTGGAAGCCGAAGAACGAGGCCGCGAACAGCAGCGCGCCGACGTTCGCCCGCAGCAGCGGGCCGGAGCGCAGCAGGCCGAGGCGGAGCAGCGGGGCGGCCGAGCGCCGTTCGATCGCGACGAAGGCGGCCAGCAGGGCCGTGCCGCCGGCGAACAGGGCGAGGGTCGGGCCGGCGGTGGTGCCGGGTTCGCCGAGCCGCACCACGGCCTGGACCAGCAGCAGCATGGCGCCGGTGACGGTGACGGCGCCGCCCAGGTCGAAGCGCTCGCCGGGGCGCCGGACGGGCGGCTGGTCGCGCGGGAGCAGCGGCACGGCGGCGAGCAGCAGGCCGCCCGCGAGCAGCACCGGGGCGAAGAAGACCCAGCGCCAGCCGACGGCGGTGAGCAGTCCGCCGGCCACCAGGCCGAGCGAGAAGCCGGCCGCGGCGGTGCCCGCGTAGACCAGCAGTGCGCGGTTGCGGCGGGACCCCTCGGCGAAGGCCGTGGTGATGATGGCCAGCCCTGCGGGGGTCATGAAGGCCGCCGAGAGACCGGTGGCGAAGCGCGCCAGGATCAGCACCCAGGGGGCGCCGGCCAGGCCGCCGAGGCCGGAGCAGAGCACGAAGACGGTGAGCCAGAGGAGGAACATCCGGCGCCGTCCCAGCAGATCGGCGGTGCGGCCGCCGAGCAGCATGAAGCCGCCGTAGCCGAGCACATAGGCGCTCAGTACCCAGCTCAGCGAGCCGGTGTCCATCCCGAGGTCCGCGCGGATCGACGGGAGCGCCACGTTGAGCATGGCGACGTCGATGCCCTCCAGGAAGATCGCGCCGCAGAGGACGAGGAGGACGGCCGCCTCCCGGCCGGTGAAGCGGGAGGAGCGGTCAGCAGGTGGGAAGTCAGCCGGTGGGGAGTCGGCCGGAGCGGCGGCCGGACGGCCGGTTTCGGGCACGGCTGAGGACGTGGACACAGTGGTCTCCTGGAAGTGCGCGGGGGGCGGGGAGGCCGGACGGGGCGGTTCCCGTTCGTCCGGTCGGTTCCCTCTTGTAACCACCGCCATCCTGAGGCAGCATCAGGGAGCGTGGAAGAAGGCACTTTGAAGTCACCGACGCACTGCGCGGTTACCGAGGACGACTACGACGTGCTCCAGTGGGACACCCGGGAGGACTGCGAGGTGCGGCAGATCCTCGACCGGATCGCCGACAAGTGGTCGCTGCTGGTGATCGCGCTGCTGGACCGCGGCTCGCTGCGCTTCACCGAGCTGCGGCGGGAGATCGACGGGGTCAGCCAGCGGATGCTGACCGTCACCCTGCGGCAGCTGGAGCGGGACGGCCTGGTCGAGCGGACCGTGCACGCCGTGGTTCCGCCCCGGGTCGACTACGCGCTGACGCCGCTCGGGCGGACGCTGCACGAGACCGTCCGCTCCCTGGTCACCTGGACCGAGGCGCACCAGCGCGAGATCGCGACGGCCCGGGCCTCGTACGACGCACGCGTGGGGTGAGCGCACGCGAAAGGGGCGGGTCCGAGGATCTCGGACCCGCCCCTGCCCCGGCCGCGCCCTCACCTGCCGCGCACACGGACCGGCCGCGTACTCGGACGGGCAGCGCGCTCAGACCCGCAGCGCCGCCAGCTGCTGCTCGAACGGCACCACGGCCTCCGGCTGCGCCGCACCGTCCCCGGCCGGACCGCTCGGGGCCCGGCCGGCGAGCAGTCCGGCGAGTTCTCCGGCCGCGCGCTCGATCCGGCCCGGGAGGCCGTCGGTGAGGCGGTCCCCCGTGGTGCCCCAGTCGTCGGTGGCGGCGTAGACCGAGGTCGGCACCACCACCGAGCGCAGATAGGAGAACAGCGGGCGGACGGCGTGCTCCAGTGCGAGCGAGTGCCGGGCGGTGCCGCCGGTGGCGGCGATCAGCACCGGCTTGCCGGTGAGGGTGTCCGGGTCGATCACGTCGAAGAACGACTTGAACAGCCCGCTGTAGGAGGCGGCGAAGATCGGCGTCACCGCGATCAGCCCGTCCGCCCTTCCGACCGCCTCGATCGCCTCGCGCAGCGCGGGTCCGGGGAAGCCGGTGACGAAGTTGTGCGCGATGTCGGTGGCGAGGTCGCGCAGTTCGACCACCTGGACATCCACTTCCCGCCCCTCGGCGCCGAGTTGACGGACAGTTGCATCGGCCAGCCGGTCGGCGAGCAGCCTGGTCGAGGACGGCTTGCTCAGTCCGGCGCTGATCACCACCAGTCGGTACGCGGTCACTTGGCCACCTCCACGGTCTGCTCGGTCTCCACGGTCTGCTCGGCCGTGTCGGAACCCTGCTCCCGGCGGGCGCGCTCGGCCGCGAGCCGGGTGGCGTGGGTCGGCGCGTCCGGGACGCCGGCCGGGCGGCCCTTGGCGAACTCCTCGCGCAGCACCGGCACGACCTCCTCGCCGAGCAGGTCAAGCTGCTCCAGCACGGTCTTCAGCGGCAGGCCGGCGTGGTCCATCAGGAACAGCTGGCGCTGGTAGTCGCCGAAGGTGTCGCGGAAGGCCAGGGTCTTCTCGATGACCTCCTGCGGGCTGCCGACGGTGAGCGGGGTCTCCGCGGCGAACTCCTCCAGCGACGGGCCGTGCCCGTACACCGGCGCGTTGTCGAAGTACGGGCGGAACTCCCGCACCGCGTCCTGCGAGTTCTTGCGCATGAACACCTGGCCGCCGAGGCCGACGATCGCCTGCTCGGGCGTGCCGTGCCCGTAGTGGGCGTAGCGCTCCCGGTAGAGGTTGACCAGCTTCTGGAAGTGCTCCTTGGGCCAGAAGATGTTGTTCGCGAAGAAGCCGTCACCGTAGTAGGCGGCCTGCTCGGCGATCTCCGGGCTGCGGATCGAGCCGTGCCAGACGAACGGCGGGACGCCGTCCAGCGGGCGCGGGGTCGCGGTGAAGGACTGCAGCGGGGTCCGGAAGCGGCCCGACCAGTCGACCACGTCCTCGCGCCACAGCTGGTGCAGCAGCGCGTAGTTCTCTATCGCGAGCGGGATGCCCTGGCGGATGTCCTTGCCGAACCACGGGTAGACCGGGCCGGTGTTGCCCCGGCCCATCATGAGGTCCACCCGGCCGTCGGAGAGGTGCTGGAGCACCGCGTAGTCCTCGGCGATCTTCACCGGGTCGTTGGTGGTGATCAGCGTGGTCGAGGTGGAGAGGATGATGCGCTCGGTCTGCGCGGCGATGTAGCCGAGCAGCGTGGTCGGGGAGGACGGCACGAACGGCGGGTTGTGGTGCTCGCCGGTCGCGAAGACGTCCAGGCCGACCTCCTCCGCCTTGCGCGCGATGGCCACGGTCGCCTTGATCCGCTCGTGCTCGGTCGGGGTGCGGCCGGTGGTCGGGTCGGGGGTGACATCGCCGACGGTGAAGATTCCGAACTGCATGCTGCTCACCACACTCCTGGCTGATCCCGCCGGGAAGCCGGTTCAGGATCCGATCGTCAAAGTTTCAACCACCTTAGCATCCGCCCTCTCGGGGTTATTCCCCCGAGCGCCCGGCACCCGGTCCGGGAGCGCACGGCGACCGCGCGGCAGGTCCGGGAGCGCACGGCGACCGCGCGGCAGGTCCGGGAGCAGGCTGAGCAGCCCCGCGACGGCCATCGCGACCCCGAGCCACAGCACGGAGCGCAGACCGAACGCGTCGATGGCGAGGCCGCCGAGCAGCGAGCTGAGGATGACGCCCAGCGTGATGAAGGAGTTGTGGACGGTGTTCACCAGCGGGCGGGAGCCGCCGATCCGCTGGACCCGCGAGACCATCGCGGGGTTCATGGTGACCCCGACCAGGCCGACGCCCAGCAGCAGGCCGACGGCGGGCACCCGGAACTGGGCGAGGAGCGCGAGGCCGGCCAGGAACAGGGCGTTCAGCGCCAGGCCGGTCGCCAGCACCGGCAGCGCGTACCGGTCGGCGAGCCGGCCGACCACGGTGTTGCCGACCACGGTCGCCGCGCCGTAGGCGACGAGCAGCAGCGGGACGGAGCCGGCCGAGAAGCCGGTGAGCTCGGTCAGGATCGGGTTGACGTAGCTGAACAGCGTGAAGGTCGCGCCGATGATCAGGGTGCTGGTGACGAAGGCCAGCCACAGCCGCCGGTTGCGCAGCGCGCCCAGCTCGTCCCGGAGCGAGCCGGTGCCCTCGGCGTGGTCGGCGTCCGGGACCCCGGCGAGGGTGCACAGCGCCACCGCTGCGGTGAGGACGGCCACCGCCCAGAACGCCGCACGCCAGCCGAGGTGCTCCCCGATCACGGTGGCGAGCGGCAGGCCGAGCAGCGTGCCGAGCATGAGGCCGTTCATCAGGACGGCGATCGCCCGACCGCGGATCTCCGGGCGGGCCAGCTGGGCACAGAGCGAGACCGCGATGCCGAAGAAGGCCTGCGCGGCGACGCCGGAGACCACCCGGGCCACCAGCATCACCGGGTAGCCGGAGGCCGTCGCGGCGAGCACGTTGCCGACCAGGAAGATCGCGAACAGGAGCATCAGCGCGGCCCTCTGCCGCATCCGGAGCAGGGCGACGGCGAGGAACGGGCCGCCGAAGGACATCGCCACCGAGAAGGCGGTGATCAGGTAGCCGATCTGCGGGACGGTGGCGTCGAGGCCCTCCGCCAGCTGGGGCATCAGCCCGGCGACGGCGAACTCGCTGGTCACCATCGCGAAGACGCCGAGGGCGAGGACGTACACGGCACGTGGCATGGGAAGGGCTCCCCCGTTGGTTTTGGATTGATCGGTACAGAATGAGGGCAGGTGCGAGCACACCGGGAGCGCACAGGCGCACCCCGGATCGGGGCACAGCGAACCAAAGGATCAGCGGATCAGGGGATCGGCGGATCAGGGAGCGAGGGCGTCCAGGGCAGTGGCGGCCACGGCCTCGACGGCGGCCCGGTCGGCCCCGCCCTTGGCGGCCACCCGCATGCCGCCGATCACCGCATTGACGAAGCGGGCCAGTTCCTCCGGCGCCCGCCGGCCGGCGATCCCGCCCGCCAGCTGCCCGGCGGCGATCGCGGCCCGCAGTGCGGCGAGCCGCACCTCCTGGTCGCGGACCAGCATCGCGTCCGCCTCCGGGTCGCGCCCGGCCAGCTCCACCACGGTGTTCACGGTCAGACAACCGATACTGCGGCCGTCCGGGCGGTGCTCGAACTCGGTCTCGACGATCCTCGCGAGCAGGACCCGGATCCGCTCCAGCGGGGGCAGCTCCGGATCCTCCAGCAGTTCGATCTGCGGGACGGTCATCAGCTCGATGTAGCGGGCCAGCGACCGCTTGAACAGGTCGTGCTTGCTGCTGAACGTGTTGTAGATGCTGCTCCGCCCGAGGCCGGTCGCCTCGCAGAGGTCCTGCGTGGAGGTGGCCTCGTAGCCGTTCGCCCAGAACGCGTGCATCGCCGCGTCGAGCGCCCGGCCCTCGTCGAAGGTGCGCGGTCTCGCCATGGCAGCACGTTAGCCTTTTTGGACTGACCAGTGCAATACCGGCGCGGTCGCTCCGGGGCCGGACGCGGGGAGGCCCCCGACGACGCGCCGTTCGCGCGCCGCCGGGGGCCTCGGGGTGGTTCCAGGTGCTTCGGAGTGGTTCAAGGTGCTTCGGAGTGCTTCCGAGTGCTTCCGGGGTCAGAACTCCGGTGTCAGTACTCGGCCTTGATGTTCGCGCCGGTGAAGCCCTGCTGGCCGTAGAGGCTCAGGAAGACGTAGCCGGCCGGCGGGTTGGTGATGGTCAGGGTCTCGGAGTTGTTGTTCGCGGTGGCGGACTTGGCGGTGTACGAGTCGGTGTACGCCCAGTTCGTGGCGTTGTAGTAGAGGTCGGCGTTACCGGTGCCGCCCGTGCTGGTGAGCTTCAGCTCCTTCACCCCGGCCGGGAGGTACAGGTAGAAGTGCGCGTAGTTGCCGGTGGTCGCGGAGAGGTTGCTGCGGCTGCAGTTCTTGTCCAGCTGGCGCGGGTCGGCGCCGGCGCACTCCGACTGGCCCCCCACGGTGACGTCCTGCCGGGCGCTCGCGGTCGCGCCCTTGTCGTCGGTCACGGTGAGGGTGACGGTGTAGGTGCCGGCCTTGGTGTACGACTTGGTCGGGGTGGCGGTGGTGTCGGTGGTGCCGTCGCCGAAGTCCCAGGCGTAGGCGGTGATCTTGCCGTCCGCGTCGGCGGATCGGTTGACGAAGGTGACGCCCAGCCCGCTGGTCGTGGCGGTGAAGGCGGCGGAGGGCGCCTGGTTGCCGGGCGGGTTGGTGCTGCCGGAGCAGGCACCGGCCGCGCAGGCCGTGAGCCAGGTGTCGAAGTCGGCGTCGTAGCGGGTACCGATGGTGGTCTTGAGGATGGTGCGGGCACCGTCCCAGTCACCGGCGCGGTACTTGGCGAGCACGGCGTCGGCGTCGGCGCGGTGCTTCTCCAGCATGTAGCGCACCGCGAGGTAGCCCCAGCGGTAGGTGCGCTCGGAGTTGGTGTTCTCGTAGGTGGTGTCGAACAGCGCGGAGAGCCTGTAGGTGTGCTGGCCCGCGGCGGAGATCGCCGCGTCGTAGTTGACCTTGCGGTACGAGTAGGAGACGTACTCGGCGAAGCCCTCGACCCACCAGATCGTCGGGGTCTTCACACCGGCGTCGAAGTCGCCGTACATGTCGAACCGGCCGTCGAGGTAGTGGGTGTACTCGTGGTTGAGGTTCCAGACCTGGAAGTCCGGGCGCGCCCACTCGGCCTCGTAGGCGAGGAAGCGCGGCTGGTTGCCGGCCTCGCTCGGATTGCCCTCGAGGTACATCCCGCCGTTGTCGGTGTTGATGCCGTAGATGGAGGCGGCGAACACCCTGTAGTCGAAGGAGCTGTGGAAGACCACGACCTCGATGGTGGTGTTCTTGTCGTCCGCGACCGGGCCGTTGTCCTTGGCCACCGAGTGGAAGTACGCGTCCTGGCCGGTCAGGCTGGAGCAGGCGGTCGCCAGCTGGGTGGAGTCCAGCGCCTGGGCGAGGATCCTGATGCTCGGGCTGCAGGTGTGGCTGACCGTCAGGACCGACGACTTGAGCCGGGCGGCGGAGTCACAGGTGCCGTAGTACGAGCAGTTGCCCTTGTCGTAGGCGTCGGCCATCTCGGCGACGGCGGCCCACTGGTAGGCGGTGTTGCCGGTGGGCGAGGAGCGGTCGACCAGCCCCTTCAGCAGCGGGCGCACCTTGGGCTGGAGCGCCGGGTACTGCACGAAGCGGCCCAGCTCGCGGGTGGCGTTGTAGACCAGGAAGGTGTAGTCGCCGCCGAGCAGGGCGCCGTTGGCGGACGCGAAGGAGTAGAGCGCGTCGAGCACGCTCGGGTCGGCGGTCACCGCGTCGACGAAGCCGGTGGCCTGGTGGCCGCGCCACAGCACGGTGAACACGCTGTTGAGCGCGTTGCCCATGTTGGCCGGGTTGTGGGTGGCAGCGTCGTAGGCGCCCAACAGCCGCTTCACCACGGGGAGGTAGCGGACGTTCTCCTGCGCGCTGTCGATCAGGGTGATGGCCTCGCCGAGGGTTCCGGCATTGGCGGAGGTGACGTCGCGGGAGTGCGCGCTGTTGAAGAAGCTGTCCAGCGCACCGCGGATCGAGCTCTGCAGGGCGGTGCCGTAGGTGCCCACGTCGGACGCATGGTACCACTGCACGAAGTAGCCGGCCCGCAGGAAGAGCACCAACTGGCCGGTGGAGGTGGAGTTGTCGCCCGGGTAGGCGGCAGCGTTGTCGCGCAGGGCGTCGGCCACCGAGACCATCTGGGCCTCACGGAAGGCGCCTCGCGCGTCGGTGCCGACCAGGTTGAACAGGCTGTTGATGCAGCCGAGGTCGGCCGCCTTGACCGCCTTGACCAGGTCGCCACCGGTGCGACCGGTGAAGTCCGGGATGTTGCAGGGCTGTTCGGCGAGGGCCTTGGGGGCGCCCGCACCGAAGGTCTTGACGATCTCGGCCTGCCGCTGGGCCGCCGACGGGGTGTCGGAGCGATCCGGGGAGGCGGTCGAGATCGGGGCGCGGTCCCGGGCCGGGACCGGCTCGTTCTTGCCGCCCGCGTCAGGGGTGTCACCGATGGCGGGCCTCGGGGCGATCCCGGCCGGTCCGGCCGAGGTGGCGGTGGGCGAGCCGCCGCCGAACTCCGGCCGGGTCTTGGTGGTGGCCGCCTGGGCGCGCGGGGCGAACAGGCCGACCGCCACGAACAGCGCCAGGATCAGCGCCAGGAGCTTTGCGACGTGCGGCATTTGCGCTAAAGGACGGGCGATTTTCACGTGGGGGCCTCCAGGCCTTCGTCGGTCGCGTGGGGGCGCGGCCGGTGGGGGGTGAAGAGGACCGTTGCGACGCACCGTTGGGGTGGTAGCGCCGAGCACCGGTGGGGGATGTGACATGTACAATGGCATACATCACACAACCGGGGAACCCTCGAATCGGAGAATCTCCGACAACTCCCCCGCCTGCACAGGAAATTCACCGATCGACCACGGAACGACAAAGGCCGTCACAGAACGCCAAAGGCCGCCGGTCGGTCGACCGGCGGCCTTCGCGAGCGGATCACGGCCTCAACGGCCGTGCAATCCGGATCAGTTGCGAGCCAGGAGCACGGCACCCGCGGTGACGAGAGCGAGCACCACCGCGGCCGCGCCGTAGCTCAGCCGGTGCGAGCGCACCACCGGCAGATAGCGGTCCGCGGCATAGCGGCCGGGACCGGTCAGCGCGAGCGCCGCCGCGGCGGCGATCAGCAGGAACTCGTACTCACTGCCGCCCTTGACGGCGAAGAAGCTGCCGCTCCAGGTGACGGCGAGGGCGTTGAGCATGGTGCCCAGGATCGCGGCGGCGGCCAGCGGGGTCAGCAGGCCGACGGCGAGCGCCAGTCCGCCGCCGGTCTCGGTGAGGCCGGCCACGACGGCCATGAGCTTCGCCGCCGGGTAGCCCTTCGCCTCGAAGAACTTTCCGGTGCCGTCGATGCCGCCGCCGCCGAACCAGCCGAACAGCTTCTGGCTGCCGTGCGCGGCCATGGTCAGGCCGAGTGCCACCCGCAGCAGCAGGAGGCCGACGTCGTAGGCGTGCGGGGAGGTGGTCACCGATCCGGGGGCCGACCCGGCTGCGGCAAGGGGGGTGGTGGTGGCGGCGGTCGTGCTCGGGCTGCTGCTCGGCATGCGCGTCTCCATCAGAAAGGGGGGGTTCGTCGATACCGGCCGAATCTGTTTGTTCAAATTCGAACCAGCTGGGGTGTGTCGACCGTACCTGGAAGTTTGAATTTGAACAACCGGCCGGACCCAGGATATTGGCGTGACCGGGTCACAAGTGGTGCGGACCGGCGTACGGAAGTGCGCGGCGGGGCACGCTCAGGACATGGCACATCGCAACGAACACCGGCGGCCGGCCGACCGGGGCACCCCGCACGCCGCGGCCCTCGCCGCCTTCACCGAACGGATCCGGCTGGTCACCCCCGACCAGTGGGACGCGCCCACCCCGTGCACCGACTGGAGCGTCCGCGATCTGGTCAACCACCTCACCGGCGAGCAGCTCTGGGTGCCCGAGCTGCTGATGGGCGCGACCATCTCCGAGGTCGGCGGCCGCTTCGACGGCGACGTCCTCGGTGACGACCCGGTCGCCGCCTGGACGGCCGCCGCCGACGCCGCCCGCGAGGCCTTCGCCGTGCCCGGCGCCACCGAGCTCACCGTCCACCTCTCCTTCGGCGACGTCCCCGGCCAGTACTACCTGGACCAGCTCACCACCGACGCCGTCGTCCACAGCTGGGACCTCGCCGAGGGCATCGGCCGGCGCACCCGGCTCCCGGAGGAGCTCGTCGACTTCGCGCTCGCCGAGTTCTCCGGCTACGGGGACCTCTCCGGCAGCGGACTGTTCGACCCGCCGCTCCCGGTGGCCGGGGACGCCGGGCCGCAGACCCGGCTGCTGGCCCTCGCCGGGCGGCGGGACCGCCCCTGAGCGGACGGCGGCACGGGGCCGGCGGGCCGGCGGTGGCACGGGCACCGCGCGCGGACGGGTCCGGCGGATGCCCCGGTTGCCCGGGCGGAGCCGGATACTGGAGGTGTCGGGGGGGCGCACCGGACGTCGACGGAGAAGAGGCGGGCGTGCCATGAGCCGCAGGCCGGACATCCTGGGTGAGTTCACCGCGGAGCACCGCGCGGTGGAGGACCTGCTCGTCCGGATCGAGGCCGGCCGGGCCGAGGACCGGGCGCCCGGAGAGCTGCTGGACCGGCTCACCGACCTGCTGCTCAGCCACTGCGCGGCCGAGGAGGAACACCTCTTCCCGGTCGTCCAGCACGATGTGCCGGACGGTGGCGCGGTGGTGTTCCGGTGCATCCACGACCACCTCGCGATCGGCCAGTACCTCGCCGACCTCCAGGCCCTCCCCTCCGGCGACCCGGCGCTTGGCACCCTGCTGAACGGGCTCACCGAGCTGCTGCGGCGGCACCTGGCGACCGAGGAGAAGCAGCTCTTCACCGCCGCCCGCAAGGCCCTGCCGGCCGCCGAGCGGGCGGCGCTCGGCGAACGGCTGCGGGCCGAGCGGGCGGAGATCGCCGGGGCCGGGCCGTAGTGCGGAAGTCCGGCGGCTGGCCGGCCGGCGGGCCGGGGTCGGTGGGCCGGGGGTCAGGGGGCGCGGTCAGGGCTTGGCGCTGATCACCGCGAAGCGGCCGCCCTCCGGGTCCTGCAGCCGGGCCACCCGCCCGTACGGCGAGTCGAAGGCCGGACCGAGCACGCTGCCGCCGAGCCGCTCCGCCCGGACCAGCGCCTGGTCGGTGTCCGGTACGGAGAAGGACACCTCCCAGTGCGGGGTCAGCCCCGTCGGGCCGCCCGCCTGCTCCCGGGCCAGCGCGGCGACGCTGTGCCCCTCCGCCCGCAGCACCACCCGGTCGTGCTCCCAGCGGACCTCGAACCGCTCCGGGTCGCGGCCGTCCCAGCGGAACACCTCGCCGTAGAAGAGCGCTGCCGCGAACGGGTCCGGGGTGCGCAGCTCGATCCAGACCGGGGCGCCCAGCAGGTCCAGCCGCCGGGCGCGGCCCGGCGGGCCCTCCCAGATGCCGAACACCGCACCCGCCGGGTCGGCCGCGAACGCCAGCCGACCGGCGTCGAAGGACAGCGGACCGACCGCGAGGGTCGCCCCGCGCTCGCGCACCGCGTCGGCGGCCGCGTCGGCACTCTCGGTGCCGAAGTAACTGGTCCAGGCGACAGGCATGTCCCAGCCGCCGCCCGCCACGCCGAGCCCGGCCACCGCCTCGCCGCCGACCACCGCGTGCTCGTACCGGCCGAAGCGGTCCGGTCCCGGCTCGAACTGCCAGCCCAGCAGCGGCCCGTAGAAAGCCTTGGCGGCGTCGAGATCACGGGCCATCAGGCTCACCCAGCACGGGACGGCCGCCACACAGCGCACCTCGGCCGTCGTCGCATCGCTGCCCATCGCGCACCACCTCCGAGATCCCGGCCGCCGGGCCCCTCCCGACTCCCACGGCCGTCCGGCCGTCCGGGCGGGTTCAGCCTAGGACGTGTCCGACAATTCGTGCCGCATCAGCGCGCGGGGGTGGGTGTGGGGCCGGTGAGGTGGTGGTGAGGGTCGCGGGAGAGCGCTCCGTCCGGGGGCGCGCCCGGTGGGAGGCCCGCCCCCGGACGGGCCCTGCGGCGCGGTACGACCGCGCGCCCGTCCGTGGCCGTTCGGATTCGGAGGGTGGCCAGCGGGGCCGACCGGGTGCTGCGGCGCCATGTCGCCCGAACGGGTGACACCGGGGGCGGTGGCCGGGCGGACGGGGCCCGTCGGGTCAACTCCCGTTGCGGGCAGCGGGTTCGAACCTGGCGATCAGGTGCAGCCGGTCTCCGTCGGCGGAGTCCGCGCTGTCGGTGGGCCGGTCGCCGTCCGTCCAGGGCGGTTCGGTGCGCGGGCCGGGCCGGTCGTACAGGCCGAGGACGGTGAAGCCGTGCCGGGCGAGCAGGTGGCGCAGTTCCTGGGGAAAGAGCAGCCGCCAGGCGGAGTGCTGCTCGAACGGCGGCGAGCCGTCGTCGCCGGCCCAGCTCCGGGTGCGGCGCAGGAGCTGGGCGGCGTGGTCGATCCACAGCACGGTGCGCGAGGTGAGGGTGCCGCCCTCGTGGGTGACGCTGTCCAGCCTCGGCGCGTCGAGGAGTTCGGTGCGGCCGAGGAAGAAGGCGCCGTTGCGCATCTCGGCGACCAGCAGACCGCCGGGGCGCAGATGGTGGCGGAGCCGGCCGAAGCAGGCGTCGAGGTCCTCGTTGGTGTGGCAGTGGAGGAGTGCGCTGTCCAGGCAGAGCACCGCGTCGAACCGCCCAGGAAGCGTGAAGTCCCGTATGTCGCCGACGTGGTAGGCCGGTCCGGGGTGCCGGGAGCGGGCGTGGGCGATCATCGCCTCGGAGCTGTCCAGACCGGTGACGGTGCGGCCGGCGACGCGGTGCAGCCACCCCGCGTCCCGCCCGGTGCCGCAGCCGAGGTCCAGCACCTCGGGCCCGGCGCCGTGGGCGGCCAGCGTCGCCTCGGCCCACCGGGCGGCGGTGGACTCCGGGTCGGGGAAGCGGAGTTCGTAGAGCTCGGGGCGGTCGGTGAGCAGGTTCCGGTGGGCCTCGGCCGGGGTCGGCGGGGCGGGACGGCCGTTCATCGGGCCCCGCAGGGGGCGGGGCGGACGGAGTCGGGGCGAGCGGGAGCGGGCAGCACGCCGAGGCCGGCCCGGTCCGGGGTGCGGACGGTGCCGTCGGCGCCGCCGATGCCCTGCCAGGGGTCGTGGGCGAGCAGCAGATGGCCGTCGAGGTCGAGCCAGCGGGCCCGGTCGGCGAGGTGGACGGCGGGCGCGATGCCCAGCGAACTCGCCACCAGGCAGCCGAGCATCAGCTCGGTGCCGCTGCCGCGCAGGGCCTCGGCGATGCGCAGCACCTGGTGGACACCGCCGCACTTGGCGAGCTTGAGGTTGACGCCGTGGACCCGCCCGGCGAGTCGGCACGCGTCCTCGTGGTCGACGGCGTCCTCGTCGGCGATCACCGGGATCGGCGAGCGCTCGGCGACGGCGGCGAGCGCGTCGGGGTCGCCCGGGGCGATCGGCTGCTCGACGGCCTCGACCCCGGTGGCGGCGAAGCCGGGCAGCAGCCGGAGGGCCTCGGCCGGGGTCCAGGCGCCGTTGGGGTCGAGCAGCAGCCGGGCTCCGGGCGCGGCCTCGTGGACGGCCCTGACCCGGACCAGGTCGAGGCCGGGGTCGGCGCTGCCGGCCTTGATCTTGAGCACGGTGAAGCCCGCGTCGGCGAGCCTGGCGGCCTGGACGGCGGCGCGGGCGGGCGGCTCGATGCCGATGGTGCGGGCGGTGACGGCGGCGACCGGGTCGGCCCGGCCGAGGAGGCGGTGGACGGGTTCGCCGGCCCGTTTGCCGACCAGGTCCAGCAGGGCGGCCTCGACGGCGGCCAGCACACCGGCCGGCAGCGGCGCGAACGGCGCCGCGCCGGAACAGAGCTCGGCGAGTGCCTGCTCGGGATCCTGATGGCGCTCCAACACGGGCCGCAGGAAGGCGAGTTCGTGGTGGATCCGGTGAGTGGGCAGACCCAGATGGATGCTGCTGACCACCTCGCCGTGGCCGGTCAGCCCGCCGTGGCCGAGGGCCAGTCGGACGGCGTCCCGCTCGGTGGTCACCGAGCGGGAGATGCGCAGCGGTGTGGCCAGGCGGAGCCGTACGGTGCGGAGGTCGACCCTCATCGGTCCTCCTCGGTGCGGGCGGGCCCGGCGGCGGCCGGGACGGGGACGGTTACGGGGGCGGGGACGGTTACGGGGGCGGGGACAGTGGCGGCAGTGGCTGCGGGGACGGGGGCGGGCGCCGTCCGGCCGGTGCGGCAGCGGGCCCAGCCGGTGACCTCGACGGCCGCCGGGTGCGGGATCTCGACCGGGCGCGGCGCGGCCCGCTCGGCGTCCAGGCCGTGCCGCCGGCAGAACGCGTCGTCGTACACCGTGCCGAGGTAGCGGTGCGGGCCGTCGGGGAAGACGGTGGCGACGGCGGCGCCCGGATGGACCCGGGCGGCCCAGGCCGCGACCAGGGCGACCGCACCGGTGGACCAGCCGCCGCTGACGAAGGCGCCCCGGGCCAGCCGACGGCAGGCGTCCACCGCCTCGGCGGGACCGACCCAGTGCACCTCGTCGAAGGCCTGGTGGGCGACGTTGCGCGGGTGGATCGAGCTGCCCAGGCCGCGCATCAGCCGGGGCCGGGCGGGCTGGCCGAAGATGGTGGAGCCGACCGAGTCGACGCCGATGATCCGCAGCCGGGGCCAGTGCCGACGCAGGGCCTCGGCGAGTCCCGAGCTGTGCCCCCCGGTTCCGACACTGCACACCAGCACGTCGAGCCGGTCGAGCTCGGTGGTGATCTCCTGGGCCATCGCCAGGTAACCGGCCGCGTTGTCGGGGTTGTTGTACTGGTCGGGCCAGTAGGCGTCGGGCAGCAGGTCGAGCACGGCGCGCAGCCGGGCGAGCCGGGCCGCCTGCCAGCCGCCTTGCCGGGCCGGCCGCTCGACCAGTTCCAGCCTGGCCCCGTAGGCGCGCAGCAACTGCCGCATGGACGGTTCGAGTTCGCTGTCGCCGACCAGCACGACCGGGTGCCCGAGAGCCTGTCCGGCGAAGGCCAGGCCGACCCCCATGGTGCCCGAGGTGGACTCCACCACCGTGGCGCCGGGGCGGAGTTCACCGCGCGCGTGGGCACCGCGCAGCATGGCGACGGCCGAGCGGGCCTTCATGCCGCCCGCGCCCAGCCCCTCCAGCTTGGCCCAGAAGCCGGGGTGCGGGTGCGGCAGTGGGGTGGTGATCCGGGCCAGCGGGGTGCCGCCGAGCAGCGGCAGCAGGTCCGGATTGCCCAGTGCCGCACCGGAGTCGAGCAGGGCGGTCACCGCGCCGCACCCCCTCGGCCCGCCCGGCCGCCGTAGAGGTGGAGCACGGTGGGGCCGCCGTCGAGCCAGAAGAAGGGGTAGGGCTCGGCGCTGACGGCGGTCACCCCGTCCCCCAGCAGCCGGGGCAGCACCGCGCTGCCGGTCTGGGCGAACAGCACCAGGGGCTTGCCGGTGCTACGGGCGTGCGCGAGCAGCGGATCGAGCGAGCCGTTGCCCAGGGTCATGCCGGAGGCGAGGACGGCGTCGCAGGCGTCGAGGTGGGCGAGGGCGTCGGTGCGCACCGGTTCGTCCCACTCGGTCGCGCCGCCCTTGAGGTCGCACGGGACGTACCCGATTCCGCGCGAACGGAGCTGCTCCAGGAGCGAGTTGACGACACCGACGACCAGCACCCGGCGGACGTCGGCGAGCGGCAGCAGCCCCACCACGGCGGCGGCGCGGGCGCGGGACTTCGCCAGCGAGGAGCCCGCCGGCAACGGGACCGGTCGGGCACCCTCGGCGGGTCCGTGCGGGCGGCAGTGGCCCAGGTAGGCGTCCAGCGCGGCGACCCGGACGGCGGCGCGGGGATGGTCGAGCAGCTCGTCGACGGTGGCGCCGACGCAGTCGGTGAGGGTGTCGGCGGGGAGTTCGCCCGGTTCGACGGCGCAGGAGCCGACGGCGGCGCCGAGCCGCAGGCTGAGCACCTCGTTGCGGTAGCCGCGGGCGCGGCCGTCGTGCCGGACGGCCTGGGCGGTGGTGAAGGCGAGCGCGATCCGCAGGGAGGCCGGGTCGGGCCCGTACGCCCCCGTACGGGCCCGCCCGGTGATCAGGTCGAGCGCGAAGGTACCGGCGCTCGGGGGGACACCGGCGCCCGCGGTGGCGAGGGTGCCGGTGGTGGCGAGGGTGTCGGTGGTGGCGACGGGGGCGCTCATGCGGGCACCCCGGCGGATACGGCCCCGAGGGCGCCGACGTCCTCGACGCCCTCGACAGCGTCCTCGACGGAGTCCTCGATGGCGTCCTCGACGACCGCTTCGGCCCCTGCGGCCGCCGTGAGGCGCGGGGTGAGCCCGGCCAGCAGCCGCTCGGCGGCGCCGCGCGCTCCGGCCCCGCCGCTGTCGGCGGTCATGACGTGCCCGAGGTACTCGTTGTTGCTGGTCGCCGGCCGGACCTCGCGGCCCGCCCCGGCGAGCGCGAGTTCGACCACGGCCGGGTCGCGCCGCACCGCCTCCTCGCCGTCGAAGCCGTCCAGCAGTCCGGCCTGCCCGCCCTCGGGGACGAGGAAGGCGATCGCCGCGCTGGTGACCCCGGTCGGGTGGACGTCCAGGTCGGGCCGGCGGCCGAGGGCCACGTCGACGGCGGCGGCCGCCAGGTCGACCCCGGTGACCCGCCGGACCAGCTCGGTGATCCGGTTCCCGGCCGGTCGCGGGTTGACCTCGACCACGCGGGGCCCGGCCGGGGTCAGCTTGATCTCGGTGTGCGCGACGACCTGGTCGAGCCCGAGCGCGGCCAGTGCGGCGAGGGCCGTGTCGGCGGCGGCCCTGGCCTCGACCGGATCCAGGGCGGCCGGGAACATGTGCCCGGTCTCGACGAACGCGGGCGCCCCGCCGATGCTCTTGTCGGTGATCCCGACGACGTGCGCGGCGCCGCCCGCCGAGACCGTCTCGACGCTGACCTCGGGCCCGGTGAGCAGTTCCTCCAGCAGCACCACCGGCTCCCGGCGCTGGCCGCGCGCATTGGCCGGGAACGCCTCCAGGGCCCGGACCGCCACCAGGAGTTCGGTCTCGTCGACGACCTCCCGGACGAACATCCCGGCGCACAGGTCGACCGGCTTGACCACCAGCGGGTAGCCGATCGCCCGGGCGGCGACCCGCGCCTGCTCGCGGTCGGCGCAGAGCGCGTACGCGGGCCCCGGGACGCCGGCCTCGGCGAGCACCCGGCGGGTGAGGTCCTTGCGGCAGGCGGCCGCGACCGCGCCGGGGTCGGCCCCGGGCAGGCCGAGCCGGTGGGCCACCCGGGCGACCTGGGGGAGGTAGTAGTCGCAGGAGGAGAGCACCCCGTCGAAGCCGAGCAGCCCGTGCAGCCGTTCGGCGTACGGGAGCAGTACGGCCGCGTCATTGGTGTCGACGGTGAGGATGTTCTCCGCCGCGAGCAGCGGGTGCGGGCCGTCGACGGGGGCGGCGCGCAGGTAGTGGTGCAGGTCGCGGGTGAGGAAGGTGAAGCGGTGGCCGCTCTCCCCCAGCGCCCTCGGCAGCAACCTGCTCATGGAGCCGACCCAGCTCTCGATCACCAGCAGATGCGCCACGGTTCTCCCCTTCGACGGACTCGACGATCGGCGGACAGGCAGGACCGTAACGGGATTCGTTTTCATTTTCAACACGCCGGACCGCGCGTCCGCCAACGCGTCAGATGAAAGTGGTTTTCATGTACTCTGACCACCACCCTCCCGCCCCACCTCCGGTCGGAGTATCTGATGCAGCGTCAACTCCCTTATGTGATCCGCCATGCCCTGCCGCAGGACGTACCCGGGGCGCGCCGTTTGATCCTCGACACCTTCTACCGCGAGTTCGGCTACGGCTACGTGCCCGACTGGCACGCCGATGTGGTCGACCTCCAGGGGCACTACCTGGACCACCCCCGGCACGCCCTGCTGGTCGCCGTCCACGGCGAGGAGGTGGTCGCCACCACCGCACTGCACTCCACCGGACCGGTCCACCCGCCGCACCCGCGCGAGGTCGCCGAGCGCTACCCCTCGGGGACCACCGCCCAGCTGGTCCGGGTGTACGTCCGGGCGGAGCACCGGCGGCACGGCCTGGCCCGCGAACTCGTCCACCGCGCCCGCGCGTTCGCCGCCGCGGAGGGCGGCTACCGGCGGCTCTACCTGCACACCAACACGGAGATCCCGGGCGCCGAGCCGTTCTGGCGCAGCCTCGCCGAGGAGGTCCACGACGCCCGCCCGAGCGGCGAGCACGGCCCCGGCGTGGCCACCGTCCACTTCGAGATCCCGCTGCACCGACCCGCCCGCACCGGGCCGGGCGCCGACCCCCGAGTCACCGCCGGGCCGGCCCGGGCCTCGGTCGGGTGACCTCTCCGGAGCACCCGTGGCGTCAGCACGGCCGGCGATGGCGGCGCGGCCGATGGTGACGGTGACGGGACACCCGAAGCACGGACCGTAGTGTGACCCAGGTCACACAGAAGCGTGAAATTTCCGGGGAGCGATTCCCCGTTTAGCCCTTCGTAGGACTAAGCGGGGAGTTTCTCCCCGGAACTTGTAAGCTTCGGGAGGAGCAAAGCC
This sequence comes from Streptomyces sp. XY431, assembly GCF_001279805.1. NCBI lineage: Bacteria > Bacillati > Actinomycetota > Actinomycetes > Kitasatosporales > Streptomycetaceae > Streptomyces > Streptomyces sp. XY431. Next base: position 5,309 of record NZ_LGDO01000523.1, on the reverse strand, counting down.
GTGAGCACCGCCGCCACCCGGCCGACACCGACCACGGAACCGGCCCGCACGCCCCGACTGCGTGCGGACGCCAGCCGTAACCGTGAGCGGATCGTGCTGGCGGCCCGGGACGCGTTCGTCGAGCACGGCGCCGAGGCGCCGCTGGACGAAATTGCCAAGCGGGCAGGCGTCGGAAACGCTACGCTCTACCGGAACTTCCCCACCAGGGCGGCACTGATCCGCGAGGTGGCCCTGCTCGTCAAGAACCGCATCGTGGCGATCGCCGAGCGGGCCGCCACCGAGGCTGCCGGCCCGTTCGACGCCCTGGAGCGGTTCGCCCACGAGACGGTCGACGAGAAGGTCGGCGCGCTCTGCCCGATGCTCACCAACCGGGTCGACCTGAACGATCCGGACCTGGCGGAGGCACGCGAGCGCCTGATGGCGGTCGTCGGCGATCTGCTGGAGCGAGCGAAGGCGGCGGGCGAGATCCGTCCGGACGTCGCCCACGGTGACCTGTTCATCGCGCTCAGCCAGCTGACCCGCCCGTTGCCGGGCACCTCGTGCCACATCCTGGAGGGATTCGTCCACCGGCACCTGCAACTGTTCCTGGACGGCATGCGGGCGCCCGCCCGTTCGACACTGCCCGGCCGGGCCGCGACCTTCGAGGACTTCCACGGCGACCACTGATCCGACGCGTCCGCCGCTGTTCTTCTCCCCTTAACCCGTTGTCCCTTGCACTGCCCCGCACGTCTTCCGCACACCTCGCACCGTGAAGTGAGTACCGCCATGTCAAAAACCGATGCCCTGCCCGCCGTTCAGCCTGATCCAAGGCGCTGGAAGGCCCTGATATTCATCGGCCTCGCGCAGCTGATGGTCGTCCTGGACGCCACCATCGTGAACATCGCGCTGCCGTCCGCCCAGAAGGACCTCGGCATCACCGACGGCAACCGCCAGTGGGTGATCACCGCGTACGCGCTGGCCTTCGGCGGGCTGCTGCTGTTCGGTGGCCGGGTGGCCGACCTGTGGGGGCGCAAGCGCACCTTCATCGTCGGTCTGACCGGCTTCGCGCTGGCCTCCGCGCTCGGCGGCGCCGCCGCCAACACCGCGATGCTGCTCGGCGCCCGCGCCCTCCAGGGTGTCTTCGGCGCCCTGCTCGCCCCGGCCGCGCTCTCGCTGCTGGCGGTCATGTTCACCGAGGCCAAGGAGCGCGCCAAGGCGTTCGGCATCTACGGCGCGATCGCCGGTGGTGGCGGTGCGATCGGTCTGATCCTCGGCGGCCTGCTCACCGAGTACATGAACTGGCGCTGGACCTTCTTCGTCAACATCCCGTTCGCCGTGGTCGCCGCCGTCGGCGCCGTCATGGTGATCCGCGAGCCCGCCGAGGGCCGCAACCGCAACCGGCTCGACGTGCCCGGCGTGCTGCTGGTCACCACCGGCCTGGTCGCGCTGGTCTACGGCTTCACCCGGGCCGAGTCGGACGGCTGGAGCTCGGGCGTGACGATCGGCCTGTTCATCGGCGCCGCCCTGCTGCTGGCCGCGTTCGTCCTGGTCGAGAGCAAGGTCAAGGCGCCGCTGCTGCCGCTGCGCGTCGTGCTGGACCGCAACCGCGGCGGGGTCTACCTGTCGCTGGGCCTGGCCGTGATCGGCATGTTCGGTCTCTTCCTCTTCCTGACCTACTACCTGCAGATCGTGCTCAACTACAGCCCGGTGCTGACCGGCGTGGCCTTCCTGCCGATGGTGGCGGGCATGATCACCGGCTCCACCCAGATCGGCGCCCGCCTGATGACCCGCGTCCCGGCGCGGTACCTGATGGCGCCCGGCTTCCTGCTGGCCGCGGTCGGCATGCTGATCCTGACCCAGATCGACCTGGACACCTCCTACCCGGCGCTGATCCTGCCCGGTCTGGTCCTGATGGGCCTCGGCATGGGCACCGCGTTCATGCCGGCGATGAGCCTCGCCACGCACGGCGTCCAGCCGCGCGACGCGGGCGTGGCCTCCGCCATGGTCAACACCTCGCAGCAGGTCGGCGGCGCCATCGGCACCGCGCTGCTGAACACCATCGCGGCCAGCGCCACCACCACCTGGCTGGCGGCCCACGCGGGCGAGGCCACCAACCCGGCCGCCGCGAAGGCGGTGCAGTTCGGGGGCATGGTGCACGGCTTCTCGACCGCGATCTGGTGGTCCTTCGGGATCCTGGCCCTGGCGGCCGTGCTGGCCTTCGTCCTGATCAACGCCGGTCGCCCCGGGACGGGCGGCGCCGGCGAGGGCTCGGGCGCGGGTGCGGTGGACGCCAACGAGGTGCCGGTGCTGGTGCACTGACCCTCGCGGGGTAACGCGACGGTGCGAGGCGGCCCGTCCGGTGTCTTCAGGACACCGGGCGGGCCGCTCGCCGTTTCGGGGGGCCGTCTCGGGGGGTGGCCGCTTTTTCGAGGGGCGGTCGTTTCCGGGGGTCGTCGGCGCTGCCCGGGTTCTGCAGGTCACCCGGCGGCATCGCCCATGCCTACGCCGTCCGGGTGGGATTCCCCGGCGCACACCCCCGCTCGCGCCCGCGGAACCGCACCGGTTCACCGTTTTCGAGCGGTCCCGAGCCCTCGAAACGGCGGCCGCCCTGGACGACAATGGAGTGGCCCACCCGGCCGGGGTCCTTGACCGGACCCGTGTCAGCCTGTCCCGTGGGTCGTACGGCGGGGCACCCGGACCGCCGGGCCCACCGCGGAGCACCGCACCGCCTGCGAGCAGCACGCCCCTGTGGAGCGCCATGGGAGCACCGGTCGCCCCGACCGCGACCGCCCGCCGGACCGGAGAGGGAGGACACCGTGCACGACCGTACCGACCAGCTCGCCGACAGCAGATACCTCCTGCTCACCTCCTACGGCGAGGACGGCCGCCAGGTCCACTCGCAGAGCTGGGTCGTCGCCGACGGCACGGCGCTCGGCATCTGGACCCCCGCCCACTCCGGCGAGGCCGAACGGATCCGCCGCCACCCCAAGGTGCTGGTCGGCCCCTGCGACGCGCACGGCCGCCCGACCGGGGCGCAGCTCCCGGCCCGTGCCGCCGTCTGCGACCAGGACGCCACCGCCCGCTACCGCGCGTCGCTGATCAACAAGTACGGCCTGTCGGCCTTCGTGGCCCTGGCCCGCAGCCGGATGCGGCTCGGGCTGGCCGGGACGATCGGGATCCGGATCACGCTCAACGAGCTGGAGCAGCGGCTGATCGGGCCCGAGTGGCAGGTGCCGACCACGTACTGCCCGAACTGACGCCCCACGGAGCCGGGCGAAGGCGAGGCGGGTCAGGCGAGGCCGTTCTCCGGGGCGCGGGCGAGGTCCCCCGGCTCACAGGCCTCCTCGCCGGTCCCGGCGTGCACCACCTTGACCGCGCGGCCCGGCCCGCCCGGCACCACCCGCTGTTCCTTCCCGCACCTCGGACAGATCAGCGGGATGCGCGACCGGTGGGAGGTAGGGCTCGTGGCACCCTCCGACGGCGTCACGACAGCGGGTGGGTCGGGATCGGGCTGACCTGCTGGATCTCACCGTGGGCCTTGGTGAGCAACTGCGAGGCGAGGTCGTTGAGTGCCCGTGCGGCGGCGATCTCCTCGCCGACCCTGAGCTGTTCCGGGTCCGACGGGTGACGGCTGGTGTAGCCGTGCGCGCGCAGCTCCGATCCGTCGCCCAGCCGCAGCAGGGCGGCGGCCGCCGTTCGCGGCCCCTCCTCGCGGAACTCCATCTCGATGTGCCAACCGACAAGAGTCTGCATGGCGGATCACCTCCGGCGGTCGCTCCTGGTCCGGTCACCCCTCCTACTCCTCCAGGGTGCGCCGTACCCCTCGTGAACACCAGGGCAGGCGGCGCCGACCGCCCGGAAACTGGAACTTGAACACGTTCAATACCCCGCGTAGAGTCGGCACGCAAGGGAAGTTTGAACGCGTTCAAGGAGATCCGGGCCGCCATGGGCAGAGGCACCACCGAACTGGTCGACCTGCTGGTCCTGCTCGGCATGGGCGCGGTGGTCCCGCTCGGCCTCGCACTCATCGACGAACCGGGACTCGCCCGGCTGCGCCGCCTCTGGCCGCTCGCCGCCGTCCCCGGCGCACTCTCGCTGTGGCTGCCACGAGGCCCGCTGGCCACCGGCGCCGCCGCCTGCTACGCCCTCGGCACCCTCGCCGTCGCCGCCCACGCCCCGCTCCGGCTGGCCCGCACCCGCTCGCTCGCCCCGGCCGAGATCGCCGTCCTCACCGCGCTGGCCATGCCTTCGGTCGCCGGACTCGCCCTGGTCGCGGAGCGCGCCGGGTACGAGCTGTTCGGCTTCGACCTCGACATCCTCACCCTGACCGTCCCGCACTTCCACTACGCCGGATTCACCGCCGCCCTCGTCGCCGGACTCGTCTGCCGCACCGTCCCCGGCCGCCCCGCCGCCCGGTGGGCCGCGCTCAGTGTCCCGACCGGGACCCTGCTGGTGCTCGGCGGCTACTTCGTCGGGGACTGGGCCGAACTCGTCGGCGCCGCCGTCCTCACCGTCGGCATGTGGCTGGTCGGCCTGCTCACCTGGCGCGACCTGCGGCCCCGGGCCGAGGACCGGAGCGGCGCTCCCCGGTTCACCGGCACGCCCGTGCTGCTCGGCGTCTCGGCGGCCGTCCTCGCCGTCACCATGCTGCTCGCGCTGTGGTGGGCCCTCGGCGAAGCCTCCGGCATCCCCCATCCCACCCTCGGCTGGATGGCCGCCACCCACGGCGTCGGCAACGCGCTCGGCTTCGCGCTCTGCTCGCTGCTCGCCTGGCGCCGCCTCGCCCTCGCCCTCGCCCCGATTCCGGCGATCCCGCCGATTCCGGTGATCCCGCCGATCCCGCAGGAGACCCTCCGATGAACGCCGCCGCACCGCTGGACGACCTCAACTACCCCGAGGTCGGCGCCAGCACCCGCCTCGACGCCCCACTCCCCGCCGGCTACAACCACCTCCGCCACCGCGCCCTGCTCGGCCACGGCCGCGCCGCCCTCGACGCCGCCGGGACCGCCGTGCTGGGCTGGCGGATGCACCGGGCGGCCGGCGTCCGGATCACCACCGACGCCGAGCGGGCCGCGCGCGGCGTCGCGGTCCAGTGCGCCATCGGCATCGGCCCGCTCCGGGCCGGCGCCCCGTGCCGGGTGGTCTGGAGCACGGCCGACGGGGAGCGCGACCGCTACGGCTTCACCTACGGCACCCGCCGAGGGCACCTCGCGGTGGGCGAGGAGACCTTCGTCGTGGAACTGGAGCCGGACGGGGCGGTCTGGTTCACCGTGAACGCCTTCAGCCGCCCGCAACGCTGGTACGCCCGCCTCGCCGGCCCCCTCCTCCCC
>NZ_LGDO01000522.1:0-34602 GCF_001279805.1 Streptomyces sp. XY431 | reverse complement strand
CCCCCCCCCCCGGCGGCCAACCCCCGGCTACGCGGGGCGGTCGGCGAGGGCCGGCAGGTCCAGGGTGAGGGTCCCGGCGTCGGCGTCGAGCACCGCGGGGACGCCGAGCGGGACGGTGAGGGTGGAGGGGCAGTGCCCGAAGCCGAGTTCCCAGACGACGGGGATGCCGAGCGGTCCGAGCCGGTCGAGCATGACGTCCCGGACCCGGTCGAGCGGGCCGCAGCCCTCCCAGGAGCCGAGCGCGACCCCGGTGACGCCGTCGAAGGCGCCGGAGCGCAGGAACTGGGTGAGGAGGCGGTCGAGCTGGTACGGGTGCTCGTTGACGTCCTCGAGGATCAGGATGCTGCCGGCGTAGGAGGGGCGGGCGGCGGGGGTGCCGCGCTCGGCGGCGAGGACGTGGGTGCAGCCGCCGGCGGTGATGCCGCGGGCCCGGCCGGGGACGAGAGTGGCGGCGGTGGGCGAGGTGATGACGGTGGTGGCGGCGGGGTCGAAGAGGGTGCGGCGCAGGTGTTCGGCGGTGCGGGCGTCGCCGATGAAGCCGGCGGTGGCGCTCATCGGTCCGTAGAGGGTGGCGAGGCCGAGGCGCTGGGCGAAGGCCTCGTGCAGGGAGGAGACGTCGCTGAAGCCGATGAGGATCTTGGGCGGGACGGCGCGCAGGGCGTCCCAGTCGAGGAGGTCGACCATGCGGTGGACGCCGTAGCCGCCGCGGGCGCAGATGACGGCGTCGACGGTGGGGTCGAGCCAGGCGGCCTGGAGGTCGGCGGCGCGGTCGGCGTCGGTGCCGGCGAGGTGACCGAGGACGGGGTGGGTGTCGAGGACGTGCGGGGCGACGGTGACGCGCAGTCCCCAGGAGCGGAGGACGGCGGTGCCGGCGCTGAGCCGCTGCGGATCGATGGGGCCGCTGGTGGCGACCACGGCGATGTGGTCCCCGGGGCGGAGGTGCGGCGGGCGGGTCAGCCCTCGGCCGGGGGTGGTCGGGTGCTGGTCCATGGCCGGGTTCCTTCCGGGACGGGGTGCTCTCGGGGCCGGCGCGGGACCGGCCCCGAGAGGTTATGCCCCTGACGCGTTCACAGCGATCCCATGACGGCCCGCACTTCGGTGAGGGTGGCGTCGGCGACCGCGTTGGCGTGTTCGGAGCCGGTGCGCAGGACCTGGCGGATGTGGCCGCGGTCGGCGGCGAGTTCGGCGCGGCGGGCTCGGATCGGGCGGAGGTGTTCGTTCACGGCCTCGGTGACGGTGCGCTTGAGGGCGGCGGCGCCGCCGTCGCCGATCTCCTCGGCGAGCTCCTCGGGGGCGCGGTCCTGGCAGAGGCCGGCGAGCAGGAGGAGGTTGGAGACCTCGGGGCGGCCGACGGGGTCGTAGGTGATGCGGCGGTCCGCGTCGGTCTTCGCGCCCTTGAGGAGGCGGGCGGTGGTGTCCTCGTCGGCGGCGAGCGGGACGGAGTTGCCGCGGCTCTTGCTCATCTTGCCGCCGTCGGTGCCGAGGAGCAGCGGTGCGGCGGAGAGCAGCGCGCGGGGGCGGGGGAAGACGGGGGGGCCGTCGGGGGGCGGGTAGCGCTCGTTGAAGCGGCGGGCGACGGTGCGGGCGACTTCGAGGGGCGGCAGCTGGTCCTTGCCGACGGGGACGAGGTCGGCCTTGCAGAAGAGGATGTCGGCGGCCTGGTGGACGGGGTAGGTGAGCATCAGTCCGTTCACGGCGGCCTGGCTGGAGTGGGCGATCTCGTCCTTGACGGTGGGGTTGCGGTGGAGTTCGGCGACGCTGACCAGGCTGAGGAAGGGCAGCAGCAGCTGGTTGAGGGCGGGGACGGAGCTGTGGGTGAAGATCGTGGCGCGGTCGGCGTCGATTCCGGTGGCGAGGTAGTCGACGACGAGGTTCTCGGTGTGTTCGGCGAGGCGGTCGGCGAGGTCCCGGTCGGTGATGACCTGGTAGTCGGGGATGACGAGGAACATCTCGACGCCGAGGCGCTGGAGGTGGACGCGGTTGCGGAGGCTGCCGAAGTAGTGGCCGAGGTGGAGCGGGCCGGTGGGGCGGTCGCCGGTGAGGACGCGGTGGGCGGCCGGGTCGGCGCGGATGCCCTCGTCCAGGTCGGCGAGACCGGCCAGGTCGGTCGGCTCAGTGGGGACGTCTGCAGCGGTCGGCGTGGTCGCGGTGGTCACGGGGTTTCTCCTCGGTACGGCGGTGGTCGCGGCCGTCCGGGGCTCGGGGCCCGTCCCGTCGGAGAAACGCAACAGGGCCGTCCATCCCGGACGGCCCTGGTCAGGCGTGGCTGGTGGCCGTCCTAGGACGGCCACCAGTTGAGACCTGCGAAGCGCTTCATGGGGTCGAGGGTAGCGGCGCCGGCGCCGGCCCGCCACCGGTTTTCCTTTTCCGCGCCGCGGCTTTCCGCGGTCCTCCGTTGCCCGTCAGTCCTCCGTTGCCCGTCAGTCCTCGACGACGAGGGCGGGGGTGTCCTGGCGGAGCGTCTCGCCGCGGAAGAACGCGGGCCGGTAGGCGCTGTACACGAGCATGAGGACCGCGCCGAGCAGCAGGATGCCGACGCCGATGACGAACACCGAGCCGATGCCGAGGACGGCGCCGCTGCCGTACTCGGGGTCCCAGGCGTCGGTGAGGGTCTGCAGGAAGACCCCGCTGAGCAGGAGTCCGCCGAGCAGGGGGGCGAGGCCCTTGAGGGCGAGGTCGCGCAGGCTGTCCCGGAGCGAGTGGCGGAAGTACCAGACGCAGGCGAAGGCGGTCAGCGCGTAGTAGAAGCAGATCATCAGCCCGAGGGCCAGGATGGTGTCCTGGACGACGTTCTCGCTGATCACGCTCATGCCGACGTAGAACACGGCGGTGGCGGCACCGGCGGCGAGGGTGGCGAAGCCGGGGGTGCGGTGGCGCGGGTGGACGGTGCCGAAGCGGGGCGGCACGGCCCGGTAGGCGCTCATCGCGAGCAGGGTCCGGGCGACCGGGATGAAGGTGGTCTGCAGGCTGGCGGCGGCGCTGGCGACGACGGCCAGGAAGAGCAGGATGCTCCACGGCGAGCCGAGGACCGGCCGGGCCAGGGCGGAGAAGACGTTGTCGGCGGTGTCCGGGTTGCCGAGGCCGTTGCCGGTGCTGCCGACGCCGGCGAACATCTGGGCGGCGACGGCGACCAGCAGGTAGGAGCCGACCAGGGTGACCATCGAGATCATCGCGGCGCGGCCCGGGGTCTTGGCGCTGCCGCTGGTCTCCTCGTTCATGGTGAGGCAGGTGTCCCAGCCCCAGTACATGAAGATCGAGAGCGACAGGCCGGCGGTGAAGGCGCTGAACGAGCCCACCTCGAGCGGGTTGAGCCAGGAGGCGGAGAAGCCGATGGAGTCGGGCAGGTCGCCGGTGGCGGCCTTGCCGATGGCGATGCCGGCGAACAGCAGCAGGACGGCGAGCTGGAGCCCGACCAGGCTGTACTGGAACCACTTGGTGGCCGTCATGCCGCGGTAGCTCATCGCGGTGGCGGCGGCGATCAGTACGACGACGGTGGCCAGATGGACGGCCTTGTTGTCGTTGAGGTCGGCGACGGCTCCGCTGCCCGTCATCTCGCCGAGCATGAGGTAGAGGAAGTCGGTGGCCACCCCGGCGAGGTTGGACAGCACGATGATGGTGGCGACCGTCAGTCCCCAGCCGGCCATCCAGCCGACCCGGGGGCCGAAGGCCTTGACCGTCCAGGTGAAGGACGTGCCGCAGTCCGGGAAGTCCTTGTTCAGTTCCTTGTACGCGAACGCGACGAGCAGCATCGGCAGGAAGCCGGCCAGGAAGACCGCGGGCATCTGGACGCCGACGGCGGTGACCGTCGGTCCCAGGGTGGCGGTCAGGCAGTAGACCGGGGCGACCGTGGAGACGCCCAGGACCACGCTGCTCAGCAGGCCGACGGAGTTGCCCCGTAGGCCCTTGTCCCCCGCTGCCCCCGTCGCCCCCGCCACCCCCGTGCCGGGGGCTCCACCACTGGCGCCACTGACCGGGGCACCCTGCGGAGCGGCGGGCGCCGTTGCCCGGCCGCTGCTTCCGTGCTCTGAGAGCTGCTGATCAAACACCTGCGCACCCTAGGTGCGGGTACCGAAGGTTGAGTAGGCCAACCCTTGGTGATTTGAACCACTCCCTTCGATTTGCCCGTACGAAGCTGGGCGTTGGCCGATGATGCATGGGGCGTTAAGGCGTGTACCTTTATTTCAAAGGGTTGTTACCGAATTGATTTGCCCGCCGTGTCACGCTTTGAGATGTTTTGGCATCGGCCGCGCGGGCCTGGTCGGCACGGCGCGGGACCCTTCGGGGATGTCGGATAGGTTTGCCTTGCCTAACCAACATTCCGTCCTCGAAGGAGCGCCGCGTGTCCCCCACTCCCGGCCACCCCACCACCCCCCGCCCCGGCCGACGGGCCCTGCTCACCGCGGCGCTCACCGGCGGGGCCGTCCTCGGCCTCGGCGGACTGCTCACCGCCTGCGGCAGCTCGGGCGACTCCGGCGGACCGGCCGGATCGGGCGGCTCCGGCGGCGGCGCGGCGAAGCCCTCCGGCGGCTCCTCGCCCGACCAGAAGTCCGTCAAGCAGGGCGGCGACGACTACGCCACCGTGATCGAGAAGATGAAGGGCTTCGGCACCGACGCCGCACCCGGCGTCTACCCGCGGACGATCCGGCACGCGCTGGGCGAGACCGTCCTCCCGGCGAAGCCGACCCGGGTCGTCGTCCTCGACACCGGCGAGCTCGACAACGTCGTCTCGCTGGGCATCCAGCCGGTCGGCGTGGTCCACACCGACGGCTCCAAGACCATGCCGTCCTACCTCAAGGACAGGGCCGGCAGCCCCGCCGCCGTCGGCACCATCAACAGCCTCAACCTGGAGGCCATCGCCGCGCTCAAGCCCGACCTGATCCTCGGCAGCCAGCTGCGCGCCCAGGACCAGTACCAGCAGCTCTCCAAGATCGCGCCGACCGTCTTCTCGCTGCGCCCCGGCTACCCGTGGAAGCAGAACTTCCTGCTCAACGCGAGCCCGCTCGGCCTGGAGGCGGAGGCCAGGGCCCAGCTGGACGCCTACCAGGCGGCCGCGGCGGCGATCGGCGCCGCGCTCGGCGACAAGCGGCCCACCATCACGCCGCTGCGCTTCATGCCCGGCAAGACCCGGCTGTACGCGGAGCTGTCCTTCATCGGTACCGTCCTCACCGACGTCCGGCTGCCGCAGCCCGCGATCGAGCAGGTCAAGGAGCTCGCGGTGGAGATCGGCCCCGAGCAGATCGACAAGGCGGACGCCGACTGGATCTTCTACGGGGTCTACGGCACGCCCAGCTCCACCAACCAGGACGCGGTGCTCGGCGGGGCGCTCTGGAAGACCCTGGGCGCGGTCAAGTCCGGGCAGGCGCGGCCGGTCCCGGACGAGACCTGGTTCCTCGGGCTCGGCGTGGCCGCCGCCAACGTCGTCCTGTCCGACCTGAAGGGCTTCGTGGCGCCCGGCGCCTGACCGGTGCCCTCCCGCGGGGGGAAAATCCGGGGGCCGGGTGGGGCCGGACGGGGGCCGGACGAGCCGGGCAGCCCGGCGTGGGAACCGGGGAGCCCGATGGGACGTCAGGGTGTTGTGCAGGTGGGACCGGTGGTACGAGGGGGACTCGTGGGGCGTGACGGTGTTGTGGGGCGCAGGGGGCGGAAACGCGCTTGGAGCACGTCGCCCGGTGCGGGAGGATCAATGGGACCGTACCCCGAAGGGCCCGTGCCAATGACCACGCTCGACCGGACCGCCGCCGACCGGACGCCGTCCGCCCCACCTGTTCCCCCGGCGCCCGACGCCGCCGCCCCGGTGGACGGGGTGACCCGCTGCTCGATCACGGCGGTGGGCACCGACGGCCGGACGGGCGGCACGGCCGGCGTCCTGCTGGGCGGCTCCGTGCCGCGGCCGCGCGGTGGGGACGCCGACGGCGGGTCCGAGGCGTGCGACTCGTCCGAGGCGTGCGACTCGTCCGAGGCGTCCGACTCCTCCCTGGCTGCCGAGGAGGCCGAGGCGGGCGGGTCGGGCGAGGCGTCCGCCGGGCTCCGGCAGCCTCCGGCCGTCCAGGAGCGGACGGTCCCGGTACTGCGGGCGCCCCACGAGGAACTGCGCACCGCCGTCAGCCGGCGGCCCTCGCCGTCGCGCCGCCTCCGCCTGCTGCATCCGCAGACGACGGCCGCCCCCGTCCGGCCCGACAGCGCGCGCACCGGCCCGGCGCCGGCCGCCGGCGCGCCGGTCGTCCCCGGACCGCGCACCAGTGACGACCGGGACGCCCCCTGGCCGAGGGCGGCGGCCGAACCCCCGCTGGGCGTGCTGATCGGTGGCACCCCCCAACTGCCGGACGCCGGCGGGCGCCCGGGCCGCACCGAGGAACGGCCCGCCGTCCGGGCGACCGCCGAGCTCCTCCGGCTCGGCCGGGGGACCTGTCTGGTCGTGCTGCCCGCCTGGCGGCCCGCGATCGCCGTCTCGGTACCGACCGAGCAGTTGCTGATCGCCACCGGCCTCGCCTGGGAGCAGCTCGCGGAGGCGCGGCTCTCGGTGGTGATCAACCCCGGCGCCCTGCACGACCGGGAGCTGGAGCTCCGGGACTGGCAGGTCGGCCCGCCCGGGCGTCCGGGCCGGCGCGGCCGGCGTCGCCCGCTCCAGGCGTTCGGAACCGACGGGACCGCCGCTCAGGAGCGGACGGGTCCGCCGTTCGGGATGTAGCCGAGATCGACGGGCCGGGGTTCGCGCCGCTCACTGAGCCAGCCCTCCCGTACCTCGGCCAGCAGTTCCGGCAGCCGGGGCGGCCAGAGGGCGTCCGCGTTCTCGTCCGCGAGGTCCGCCGGGGTCCACCAGCGCCAGTCGAGGATCCGGTCGGCGGCGTGCACCGCGCTGACGTCGCCGACCGGGCCCCGGTGCGGGCCGTCGGTGAGGTAGATGTGCTCGTGCTGGCGGACCGGCGTTCCGTGCCAGGTGAAGTCGTGTTCCCAGGTGCAGAGCAGCGGGCCGGGTTCGAGGTCCGACCAGCCGGTCTCCTCCCAGAGTTCGCGGCGCGCCCCCGCCCACGGGGTCTCGTCGGCCTCGATGCCGCCGCCCGGCATGGTCCAGTGCACGCCGACCTCGCTGTTGTCCGAACGCAGGAGGAAGACGGAGCCGTGCTCGTCCAGGACCACCGTCCTGGCAGCCCGGCGTGGGGTCCTTCGCGCGTTTCGCCACAGGTTTCGCATCGGGTCACTCTGCCAGCGGTGCGCTCCGGCCGTCGAACGGATTCCAGCGCCCCCCGGCCGGTGGCCGAGACGGTCCGACCGGGCCGGTCAGGGCCTGTGGCGTCGGGGTTTTGACGGCTCGACGGGCTGTCCCTGCCCGTACCCTGACGCCCATGCCCGCACCCGCATTCCTCCTCCCCTCCCATCCGCTGGACCCGCGCCGGATCGATCCCCAGTTCGTCCGGGAGGCCCGGCTGCTGCGGGACCTGGGCGGTGAGCACCACCTCGTCGACCACGACGCGCTGCTCGCCGGTGACGCCCGCGCGGCCGTCGACCGGGTCCCGGCGGGTCGCGGACCGTTCTGGTACCGGGGGTGGATGCTCCCCTCGGACCGCTACGCGGCCTTCGCCGCCGCGCTGGCCGAACGCGGCGGGCATCTGCTGACCAGCCCGCCCGGGTATGCGTCGGCGCATGAACTGCCCGGCTGGTACGGGGTGTTCGAGGGGGCGACGCCGCAGAGCGTCTGGCTGCCGCTGGCGGGAGCCGGCAGCGGCAGCGGGGACGGGAGCGGCGGTGGGGACGGGTCCGGGATCGCGCCGCCCGGTCCGGAACGGTTGGCGGCGGCCGTCGCCGGGCTCGGAGGCCAGGGACCGGCGATCGTCAAGGACTATGTGAAGTCCCGCAAGGACGAGTGGGGCGAGGCCTGCTTCATCCCGGAGCTGGCCGACCTTCCGGCCGTGGCCCGGGTGGTCGCCCGGTTCGTGGAACTGCAGGGCTCCTACCTCGCCGGGGGCGTGGTGCTGCGGCGGTTCGAGGAGTTCAACCGGGTGGTGTGGGACGCCGACGACGCGCCGTCCGGCGGTTCCGGGCGGGACCGGGCCCAGGACCCCGGGCTGCCGGACGACGGACGGGGCGGGCGACGGCGGGCGGTGGAGTCCCGGGTGTGGTGGCTGGACGGCGAGCCGGTGCTGGTCGGACCGCATCCGGACCTGCCCGGCTGCCCGTCCGCCCCCGATCTGTCCGGGGTGCGGCCGCCGGTGCGGACGCTCGGCTGCCGGTTCGTCACCACCGACCTGGCGGAGCGGGCGGACGGCTCCGGGTGGCGGGTGGTCGAGGTCGGCGACGGGCAGGTGAGCGAACTGCCCCGGGGGATCGATCCTTCGAGGCTGCTGATCGCGCTGCTCGCGGCGTGAACGGCCGGGGCCGGGCGGTCGGGGGACGTCGGGGCAGATGGCCGGGGGGTGCGGGCTGTCCTCGCGACAGCCCGCGCCGCCCCGGCCGCCTCACGCTCCGGCGATCACGTCCGGGACGGCGGCGGACGCCGTGCCGGACCGGTGGTGTCCCTCCGCCACGAACGCCTGCCAGAGCCGGGTGTACGCCCCTCCCCGCGCCAGCAGCTCCTTGTGCGTGCCGTCCTCGACCACCCGGCCGTGGTCCAGCACGACCACCCGGTCCGCGCGCTCGGCGGTGGTCAGCCGGTGCGCGATGACCAGGGTGGTGCGCCCTCCGCTGAGCCGGTCCGCGGCGTGGTTGACCGCCGCCTCGGTGGCCAGGTCGAGCGCCGCGGTGGCCTCGTCCAGCAGCAGGACGTCCGGGTCGACCAGCTCGGCCCGGGCCAGCGCGATCAGCTGGCGCTGACCCGCCGAGAGGTTCCGCCCCCGGCCGGCGACCTCGTGCTCGTAGCCGTCGGACAGCCGGAGGATCATGTCGTGCGCGCCGACGGCACGGGCCGCCGCCTCCACCTCGGCCGGCGAGGCCCCCGGCCGGCCGTACGCGATGGCCTCGCGCACCGTCCCGGCGAACAGGTAGGCCTCCTGCGGCACCACCCCGAGCCGGTGCCGGTACTGGGCGAGGTCGTAGCGGGTCAGGTCGACGCCGTCGACCCGGACGGTGCCGGACGTCGCGTCGTAGAACCGGGCGACCAGCTTGACCAGGGTCGACTTGCCGGCCCCCGTCTCGCCGACCAGCGCCACCGTCTGCCCGGCCGGGATCCGCAGACTGATGTCGGTGAGGACGTCCGGGGCGCCGTCCGCGCCGCCGTTGTAGGCGAAGCCGACGTGGTCGAACTCGATCTCGCCGCGGAGCCCGGCCGGGACGGGCACCGGGTCGGCCGCCTGCGCGGTGCTGGTCGGGGTGCGCAGCAGTTCGCGGATCCGGCCGAGGCCGACCGCCGCCTGCTGGTAGCCGTCGAACACCTGGGAGAGCTGGTTGACCGGCGCGAAGAACAGGTCGATGTAGAGCAGGTAGGCGACCAGCGCGCCGACGGTGAGCGTCCCGGCGTCCACCCTCGACGCGCCCATGATCAGCACCAGCGCGGCGGCCACGCTGGAGAGGAACTGCACGAACGGGAAGTACAGCGAGATGTAGAGCTGCGCCCGGACCCGGGCGTCCCGGTAGGCGATGCCCCGGGCGACGAAGCGGTCCGTGTTGGCGTCCAGCCGGCGGAACGCCTGGACGATCCGCATGCCGGCCACGTTCTCCTGGAGGTCCGCGTTGACCGTGCTGATGAGGTCCCGGGAGATCTCGTACTGGGCCTTGGACTTCCGGCGGAACACCAGGGTCGCGACCGCGAGCAGCGGCAGCACCGCGAAGACCGCCAGGGCGAGTCCGGCGTCGATCACCAGCAGGGCCGCGAAGATGCCGAGGAAGGTCAGCAGGCTGACCACCGCCGTGACCACGCCGGTCTGCAGGAACGAGGTGAGGGAGTCCAGGTCGGTGGTCATCCGGGTCATGATCCGGCCGGAGAGTTCGCGCTCGTAGTAGTCGAGGCCGAGCCGGTTGAGGTGGGCGAAGATCTTGAGCCGGAGCGAGTAGAGCACCCGCTCGCCGGTGCGGCCGCTGACCCGGTTCTCGGCGCCCTGCACCAGCCAGTCCAGCAGGACGATCACCAGGGCGGCGAGCGAGGCGACGGCGACGCCGGTCATGACGCCCTTGCTGACGCCGTCGTCGATGCCGTGCCGGATCAGGATCGGCAGGACCAGGCCGGCGCCCGCGTCCAGGGCGACCAGGAGCAGCGCCAGGGCGAGCGGCACGCGGAAGGGGCGCAGCAGGCGGCGGAGGCTGAAGTCGGGGTCTCCCCGCTCGGCCTCGGCCCGGGGGATCTCCGGGTGGTCGGTGGCCGGCGGGAGGGCGGCGACCCGGGCGAGCAGTTCGGGTGCGGCGGTGCGGGCGGCCTTGGTCAGGGCCGGGGTGGGCATGACGGGGGCGGGGGCGCTCGTGTCGGTGTCCGTGTCGGCGTCGGCGTCCTGGGTGGCGCCCGTGTCCCGGGTGGGCTCTGCGCCGGTGGGCGCGGACGGCTCGGCCGCTCCGGGTGCCGCCGGGGGCGCGGCGGGGGTGCTCCGGCCCGCCTCGGGGTCGGTGATCAGGGCCCGGTAGCGGGGACATCGGGCGTCGAGTTCCTCGTGCGTGCCGATGTCGAGCAGGCGGCCGTGGTCCAGGACGGCGATCCGGTCGGCGAGCTGGAGGGTGGAGCGGCGGTGGGCGATCAGCAGGGTGGTGCGGCCGGCCATCACCGAACGCAGCGCGTCGTGGATCTCGGCCTCGATCTGCGGGTCCACGGCCGAGGTGGCGTCGTCGAGCAGCAGGATCCGGGGGTCGGTGAGGATCGCCCGGGCCAGGGCGATGCGCTGGCGCTGGCCTCCGGACAGGGTGAGGCCCTGCTCGCCGACCTTCGTCCCGTAGCCGTCGGGCAGCGCCCGGACGAACTCGTCGGCCTGGGCGGCGCGGGCGGCCGCGACGATCTGCTCGTCGGTGGCGTCCGGGCGGCCGTAGGCGATGTTGGTGCGGACGGTCTCGGAGAAGAGGAAGCTCTCCTCGGGCACGATGCCGACGGCCGACCGGACCGAGTCGAGGGTCAGGTCGCGCAGGTCGTGGCCGTAGAGGCGGACGGCGCCGTCCGCCGGGTCGTAGAACCGGGGCACCAGCTGCGCGACGGTGGACTTGCCCGAACCGGAGGAGCCGACCAGGGCGAGGGTCTCGCCGGGTGCGAGGCGGAGGCTGAGGCCGTGCAGGACCGGGGCCGGGTGCTCGGGGTCGTAGCGGAACTCGACCTGGTCGAACTCCAGCGCCACCTCGGTGGTGAGCGGTCCGACCACGCGCGGGCCGGAGGGCGGGGTGGCGTCCGGGCCTGCGGGCGGGGTGGCGTCCGGACCGGCGTCGGGTGCGGCGGTGTCGGCGGCCGGTTCGGCGGCCGGTTCGGCGGCCAGGTCGAGGACGACCGCGTCCGGGCGCTCCCGGACCAGCGGACGCTCGTCGATCAGCTGGAGCACGCGCTCGACACCGGCCCTGGCCTGCTGGCCGACCGTGATGACCATGGTCAGCATCCGGACCGGGCCGGTCATCTGCGCGACGTAGGTGGAGAAGGCGACGAAGGTGCCGAGCGAGACCTGCCCCTCGACCGCCAGCCAGCCGCCGAAGGCCAGTACCGCCACCTGGGCGAGTGCCGGAACGGCCTGCATGGCGGGGTTGTAGCGGCTGTTGAGCCGGATCGAGCGCAGCCGGGACGCGAAGAGGTTGCGCGAGGCCGTCTCCAGCTTGTCCAGCTCCTGCCCCTCCTGGCCGAAGCCCTTGACCACCCGCACGCCGCCGATCGCCGCGTCCACCACCCCGGCGACGGCCGCAGCCTCCTGCTGGGCGGCCCAGGTGGAGGGGAACAGCCGCTTGCGGCTGAGCGTCGAGACCCACCACAGCGCCGGGGCCATCACCAGCGCGACCAGGGTGAGCGGCGGCGAGAGCCAGACCATCACGCCGAGCGACATGACGAACATGAGCAGGTAGCCGGTCATCATGGGCAGCATCGAGAGCAGCCCGTTGACCAGTTGGAGGTCGGAGGTCGCGCGGCCGACCACCTGTCCGGTGTCGAGCCGGTCCTGGCGGTGGCCGTCGAGTCTGCCGAGCGAGCGGAAGAGGTCCGCGCGCAGGTCGTGCTGGACGTCGACGGCCAGCTGTCCGCCGTAGTAGCGGCGGACCTGGGTGCAGCCGAACACGACGGCGGCGGCCAGCAGCAGGACGACGGCCCACGGGGCGAGCGGCCGGGAGTGCGCGGTGATGACGTCATCGATGATCAGCTTGGTGACCAGGGGCACCAGGGCGGTGACGGCCATGCCGAGCAGCGAGGCGCCGAAGGCGAGCAGCACGCTGCGCCGGGAGCGCCAGCAGTAGCCGAGCAGCCGTCGGAGCCAGCCCGCCCCTTCGGGGCCGTGGGCGCCGTCGGAGCCGGCCGTCGGGCCGGAGCCGTCGGGGGCGGTCGTGGACGGTCCGGGCTTCCGGTCCGGTCGGGCACGCCCGTCCCCGGGCTTGTCCGACGAGGTACCCGTGTCGCTCTTGGCGCCGTCCGCGCCCGGGGTGCCGGTTCGGGTGCCGCTCGGGGAAAGCTCCACCGTAGATCCGTGAGTCTCAGGCATATTTAGGGATGCTAACCATTCCGTCGGGTGACCGCCATGGATTTTTCAGGCCAGGACGCGCCGGGGGTCCCGGCCCGACGGACGGGCCAACAGCCCGCAGCCTGCGGTGATTCCCGCCCGGCCGGACCGGCGCTCGTTACCAGGGTCGCCGACGGAGCGGGAGCCGCCCACCGTCCACCGACGCAGGGGGCGGACCTCCCTTGGTCCTAGGTCGGGCGCCCGACCCGGCCCACCCCGAATGGAGCAACGCCCCGAGGGGGCGGCGGGCCCGCCGGTCAGGCCCGTGCGGCGTCGGTGCCGACGACGACGGCAGCGCCGGCGCCAGTGCCGATGCCGGAGCCGGCGCCGCTGTCAGCGCCGGTGTCAGCGGCGACGGAGTCGGCGGCCGCCGAGAACGCGCCGTGGGCGAGGTCGCGCAGCAGTGCGGCCATCGCGTCGCGGGTGAGCCCGGCGCGTTCGTCCCCCTGGGCGGGGTTCGGGCCGTGGCTGTGCGGGGTCGAGTTGATCAGCCCGAAGACGGCGTGCACGGCCGCCCGGGCGACCGGCTCGGCGGTCGGGGCGGCGAGCGGCGGACAGGCCTGGCGGACCACCTCCACCCAGAGCTCCACGTAGGCGCGCTGGAGGCGGCGGACGGTCCTGCGGTCCTCGTCGCGGAGGTTGAGCAGCTCCCGGTCGTGCAGCGTGATCAGGTCGCGGTCGTCGAGCGCGAAGTCGACATGGCCGCCGATCAGCGCGTCCAGCGCGGCGGCCGGGCCCTCGCTGCCGCCCGCCCGGCGGCGCCCCTCCTCCAGCAGCCGCTCACTGATGCCGACCAGCAGGTCGGCGAGCATCGCGTCCTTGCCGGCGAAGTGCCGGTAGAGGCCGGGGCCGCTGATACCGACGGCCTTGCCGATCTCGTCGACGCCCACACCGAGGAAGCCCCGGGCCGCGAACAGTCGGGCGGCCTCCCTGCGGATCTGGTCGCGGCGTGCGAGCCCGGAGGCGGATGGGACGTTCGGCATGCCGACCATCGTAGACAGTCGGGTTATCGGTGGTTAACCTGGGCGACGGAAGTTAACGTTCATTAACGTGTGGGGGTCGCGGGCTCACCGGCCTTGTCGGCCCACCTGCCGCCGAGGGCAAGGGAGCTCTTGGGATGGTCATCTCCACTACTGTCGGCGCACCCACCGGCATCAATGGCAGCGCGGCGGCCGGCACCCCGGCGGGCGGCGCGGCCCACGGCCGCGGCGCACCCGGCGCGGCCGCCCCGGCGCCCCGGCTCGACACGGCCGCCGACCCCGGGTCCGAGGCGTTCCGGACGAACACCGCCGCCCATCGGGCCCTGGTCGCCGAACTCCGCGAGAAGCTCGGCACGGCCGCGCTCGGGGGCGGCGCCAAGGCCCGCGCCCGCCACACCGCGCGCGGCAAACTGCTCCCCCGCGACCGGGTGGACACCCTGCTCGACCCGGCCTCCCCCTTCCTCGAACTCGCCCCGCTGGCGGCCGACGGGATGTACGACGGCGCCGCCCCGGCCGCCGGGGTGATCGCCGGCATCGGCCGGGTCGCCGGGCGCGAGGTGGTCGTGGTCGCCAACGACGCCACCGTCAAGGGCGGCACCTACTACCCGATGACGGTCAAGAAGCACCTGCGCGCCCAGGAAGTCGCGCTGGAGAACCGGCTCCCCTGCGTCTACCTGGTCGACTCCGGCGGCGCCTTCCTCCCGATGCAGGACGAGGTCTTCCCGGACCGCGACCACTTCGGCCGGATCTTCTACAACCAGGCGCGCCTCTCCGCCGCGGGCATCCCGCAGATCGCCGCCGTGCTGGGCTCCTGCACGGCCGGCGGCGCGTACGTGCCGGCGATGAGCGACCAGGCCGTCATCGTCCGCAACCAGGGCACCATCTTCCTCGGCGGGCCGCCGCTGGTGAAGGCGGCGACCGGCGAGGTCGTGACCGCCGAGGAGCTGGGCGGCGGCGATCTGCACTCCCGGACCTCCGGCGTCACGGACCACCTGGCCGAGGACGACGCCCACGCCCTCTCCATCGTCCGCACCATCGTCGCCGGGCTCGGCCCGCGCGCCGCCCGCCCGTGGCCGCTCGCCCCGGCCGAGCCGCCGGCCGTCGACCCGGCCGGCCTGTACGGGGCCGTCCCGGTCGACCCGCGCACGCCGTACGACGTGCGCGAGGTGATCGCCCGGCTGGTCGACGGCAGCCGGTTCGCCGAGTTCAAGGCCGAGTACGGCGCGACCCTGGTGACCGGCTTCGCCCGGATCCACGGCCACCCGGTCGGCATCGTCGCCAACAACGGCGTGCTGTTCGCGGAGTCCGCCCTCAAGGGCGCCCACTTCATCGAACTGTGCGACCAGCGCGGCATCCCCCTCCTCTTTCTGCAGAACATCACCGGCTTCATGGTCGGCCGGCAGTACGAGGCGGGCGGCATCGCCAAGCACGGCGCCAAGATGGTCAACGCCGTCGCCTGCACCCGCGTCCCGAAGCTGACGGTGGTGATCGGCGGCTCCTACGGGGCCGGCAACTACTCGATGTGCGGCCGGGCCTACTCACCCCGCTTCCTGTGGATGTGGCCGAACGCCAAGATCTCGGTGATGGGCGGCGAGCAGGCCGCGTCGGTGCTGGCCACCGTCCGCCGCGACCAGTTGGAGGCCCACGGCGAGGAGTGGGCCACCGAGGCGGAGGAGGAGTTCAAGCGCCCCGTCCGCGAGCAGTACGAGCGCCAGGGCAACGCCTACTACGCGAGCGCCCGGCTCTGGGACGACGGCGTGATCGACCCGATGGACACCCGGACCGTCCTCGGCCTCGCCCTCACCGCCTGCGCCAACGCCCCGCTCCCGGCACCCGGCCCGTTCGGCGTCTTCCGCATGTAGCGCCCCTCCCGGGGCGGCGGCCCACCCGCTCCGCCGCCCTCCCCGGTGCCCGGCACCCACCCGGTGTCCCGCCACCTCCTTCGTACGGCCCCCTCGACCCGGAGGAACGCCTCCCATGTTCGACACAGTTCTGGTCGCCAACCGCGGCGAGATCGCCGTCCGGGTGATCCGCACCCTGCGGCGGCTCGGCGTGCGCTCGGTCGCCGTGTTCAGCGACGCCGACGCCGACGCGCCGCACGTCCGCGAGGCCGACGTCGCGGTCCGGCTCGGCCCGGCCGACCGCAGCGACAGCTCCGCCGCCGAGACCTACCTGCGGACCGACCAGATCCTCGCCGCCGCCCGCCGGACCGGCGCCCAGGCCGTCCACCCCGGCTACGGCTTCCTCGCCGAGAACGCCTCCTTCGCCCGCGCCTGCGCCGACGCCGGCCTCGTCTTCATCGGTCCTCCTCCCGCCGCGGTCGAGCTGATGGGTGACAAGATCAACGCCAAGGAGGCCGTGCGGGCCGCCGGTGTGCCGGTGGTCCCGGGCAGCCAAGCCAGCGCGCCCACCGACGAGGACCTCGTCGCGGCGGCCGCCGGGATCGGCTACCCCGTCCTGCTCAAGCCCTCCGCCGGCGGCGGCGGCAAGGGCATGCGCCTGGTCCGCGACCCGGCCGAGCTGCCGACCGAGATCGCCGCCGCCCGGCGCGTCGCCCGCACCGCCTTCGGCGACGACACCCTGCTGCTGGAGCGCTGGATCGACCGGCCGCGTCACATCGAGGTGCAGGTGCTGGCCGACGCCCACGGCACCACCGTCCACCTCGGCGAGCGCGAGTGCAGCCTGCAGCGCCGCCACCAGAAACTGATCGAAGAGGCTCCCTCCGTCCTGCTCAATGCCGAGACCCGCGCCGCCATGGGCGCCGCGGCCGTCCGGGCCGCCGAGTCCTGCGGCTACACCGGCGCCGGCACCGTGGAGTTCATCGTCCCCGGCATCGACCCGGACTCCCCCACCCCCACGGAGGGCGTGCGGGACTTCTTCTTCATGGAGATGAACACCCGTCTCCAGGTGGAACACCCCGTCACCGAACTCGCCGTCGCCGTGGCCGCGTCGGGGCCGGCCGGCTCCGACCACGACCCCGACCACGAGCCCGCCGCCGACCGGCCCCGGCGGCTCGACCTGGTCGAGTGGCAGCTTCGGGTCGCCGCCGGTGAACCCCTCACCTTCACCCAGTCCGACATCTCCTTCCAGGGCCACGCCATCGAGGCCCGGATCTGCGCCGAGGACCCGGAACGGGACTTCCTGCCCACCGGCGGACGCATCCTGCTCCTCGACGAGCCCCGGGGCGAAGGCATCCGGGTGGACTCCGGGGTCGCCCCCGGGACCGTGATCACCAGCTCCTACGACCCCATGCTCGCCAAGGTCATCGCCTACGGACCCGACCGCCCGACCGCGCTGCGGCGCCTGCGCGCCGCCCTCGCGGACACCCGGATCCTCGGCGTCACCACCAACACCGGCTTCCTGCGACGACTCCTCGCACACCCCGAGGTCGCCGCAGGAAGGCTCGACACCGGCCTGGTCGAGCAGACGGCGCAGCGGGAGCCCGGACTGCTCGCCTCCCCGTACTCCCCGGCCACCGGGGCCGGGGCCGCGGCCCCGGCGACGGCCTCCGAGCCCGCCGACTCCCTGCCGACGGAGGAACCGGCACCGGCCCACCTCCTCTACTACGCGGCCGCGCTCGCGCGGCACCTGGACCTCGCCCCCGCCGCCGACGCCGACGGCTGGACCGACCCGTTCTCCCTTCCCTCCGGCTGGCGCCTCGGCGGCGACCCCGCCTGGACCACCCACCGGCTCCGCGTCCCCGGCCAGGACCCGGTGTCGGTGAGCATCCGTCCGATCACTGCGAGCAACGTAGCGGAGGCCACTGACAATCCGTCCGGGACCACCGCCGAGGTCGAGATCAGGCTCGGCGCCGGACCGGTCCACCGGGCCCGGGCCGACCGCTCCGACAACCGCCTCCGGCTGACCGTCGACGGCCTGCGGACGGGCTTCGCCCTCGCCGACGACCGGACCGCCGCGGCCGCCGGCCCGGTGACCTGGCTGGGCGTCGACGGCGATGCCTGGCCGGTGCACGGCCACGACCCGGTCGGCGAGGGCGCCGCCGACGGCGCCGCCCACCACGGCGCCCTGACCGCGCCGATGCCGGGCACCGTCACGGTCGTCAAGACCACCGCCGGTGAGTCGGTCCGCAAGGGCCAGCCCCTGCTCGTCCTGGAGGCCATGAAGATGGAGCACGTGATCTCGGCCCCGCACGACGGCACGGTGAGCGAACTCCGGGCCACCGCCGGCGCCACCGTGGCGATGGAGGAGCTGCTGGTCGTCGTGACCCCCGCCGAGGCCGAGTCCGGCCCGGCCACCGCCGAGCCCGTCGCGGCGGTGCGGTCGTGACCGCCCCCGCGCCGAGAGGCGCCGGCCCCGCGCGCGAACCCGACGCCCTCGACCTGGGGCTGCCCGCCCCGGTCCGCGCCCCGGGCCTGCCCGAGGAGGTGCGGATCCACGAGGTCGGTCCGCGCGACGGGCTGCAGAACGAGAGCGCCCTCGTCCCGGTCGGGGTCAAGGCCGAGTTCATCGACCGACTGGCCGCCGCCGGGCTGCGCACCATCGAGGCCACCAGCTTCGTCCACCCGAAATGGGTACCCCAGCTGGCCGACGCCGAGGAGCTGATGCCCCGGCTGGCCGGCCTCCCGGACCGCCGCCCCGGGCTGCGGCTGCCGGTGCTGGTACCCAACGAGCGCGGGCTCGACCGCGCGCTGGCCCACCACGCCACCGATGTCGCGGTGTTCGCCAGCGCCACCGAGACCTTCGCCCGCCGCAACCTCAACCGCTCGGCGGACGAGGCGATGGCGATGTTCCGCCCCGTGGTGGAACGGGCCTCGGCCGCCGGGGTCCCGGTCCGCGGCTACCTGTCGATGTGCTTCGGCGACCCCTGGGAGGGTCCGGTCCCGGTCGCCCAGGTGGTCCGGTCAGGTCTGCGGCTGCTGGAGATGGGCTGCGCCGAACTGAGCCTCGGCGACACCATCGGCGTGGCCACCCCGGGCCAGGTCACCGACCTGCTCGACGGGTTCGCGGCGGCGGGCGTGCCGGTCGACCGGCTGGCGGTGCACTTCCACGACACCTACGGCCAGGCGCTCAGCAACACGCTGACCGCGCTGCGCGCCGGGGTCACCACCGTGGACGCGTCCGCCGGCGGACTGGGCGGCTGCCCCTACGCCAAGAGCGCCACCGGCAACCTGGCCACCGAGGACCTGGTGTGGATGCTGCACGGCCTCGGCATCCGGACCGGTGTCGACCTGCGCGCCCTGGTCGCCACCAGCGGCTGGATGGCGCGCCGGCTCGGCCGCCCGAGCCCGTCCCGCACGGTGCAGGCCCTGCTCGACGCCACCGAGGCCGGAGCCTCGGACTGACCCCGCACCGACCGTCCCGCCCGTCGGCCGGGCGACTGCCCGCCCGGCCGACACCCGCTGGACCCGGCCGTTGTACCGCCGGCCGGTCCACCCCCGTTCGTCCGCTCCCCGCACCGCCCGCCGTCCGTCACACCCGCACGGACGGCGGTCGCCCCGACCACGCCCGCGCCCACCCCGGCGGGGCCCCAGGAGGATCACCATGCTCGACCACCGGTTGAACACCGAGTACGAGGAACTGCGGCGCACCGTGGCCGAATTCGCCCAGGACGTGGTCGCGCCGAAGATCGGCGAGTACTACGAGCAGGGCGAGTTCCCCTACGAGATCGTGCGGGAGATGGGGCGGATGGGCCTGTTCGGCCTGCCGTTCCCGGAGGAGTACGGCGGCATGGGCGGCGACTACTTCGCGCTCTGCCTGGTGCTGGAGGAGCTGGCCCGGGTCGACTCCTCGGTCGCGATCACCCTGGAGGCGGCCGTCTCGCTCGGCGCGATGCCGATCCACCGCTTCGGCACGGAGGAGCAGAAGCGGGAGTGGCTGCCCCGGCTGACCTCCGGCGAGCTGCTCGGCGCGTTCGGCCTGACCGAGCCCGAGGGCGGCTCCGACGCCGGGGCGACCCGCACCACCGCCCGCTACGACGAGGCCACCGACGAGTGGGTGATCAACGGCACCAAGTGCTTCATCACCAACTCCGGCACCGACATCACGGGTCTGGTCACCGTCACCGCGCTCACCGAACCGCTCGCTCGTTCGAGTGAAGAGGGCGAATTCTCCTCGCCTCGGCGCGAAATCTCCTCCATCATCGTGCCCACCGGGACTCCCGGGTTCCAGGTGTCGAAGAAGTACTCGAAGGTCGGATGGAACGCATCCGACACCCGCGAACTGTCCTTTACCGACTGCCGCGTTCCCGCGGCCAACCTGCTGGGCGAGCGAGGTCGCGGCTACGCCCAGTTCCTGCGGATCCTCGACGAGGGCCGCATCGCGATCGCCGCCCTGGCCACCGGCCTGGCCCAGGGCTGCGTCGACCAGTCCGTCCTCTACGCCGGTACCCGCCGGGCCTTCGGCCGGCCGATCGGCGCCAACCAGGCCATCCAGTTCAAGCTCGCCGACATGGAGATGCGCGCCCACACCTCCCGCCTCGCCTGGCGGGACGCCGCTTCCCGGCTGCTGCACTCGGAACCGTTCAAGAAGGAGGCCGCGATCGCCAAGCTGTACTCGTCGGAGGCCGCCGTCGACAACGCCCGCGAGGCGACCCAGATCCACGGCGGGTACGGCTTCATGAACGAATTCCCCGTCGCCCGCTTCTGGCGGGACTGCAAGATCCTTGAGATCGGCGAGGGCACCTCGGAGGTGCAGCGCATGCTCATCGCGCGGGAGCTCGGCGTCTCCTGAGGCTGCGGCAGGTCCGTGTCCGGCCCTCCGCGTCGTCCGTCGGGGACGACGCGGAGGGCGGGCAACACGGTCGAGAGAGCGCTCAGCGGGGCGCTCGTGAAGAGGAAGGAGTCACCACGGGCCCGCCCGAGTCGATCTGGCCGTACCGGGTCAGCGCAAGTTCGAACGCCGTCGGCGCGACCCTGACGGCACCGTCGAACGGGCCGCTGAGCTGGAACACCATACTGACCGCGAAGGCCACCGAGGCCCCCACGAACCCCATCAGCACCAGGTTGCGACCGTTGGCGGTCAACCCGATCACCGGCGGCGTCGCCAGGACGAGCACCGACCCCACCACCAGCCCTCCCAGCGCCAACACCGGTACCTGCGCGCCGACATCGGACAGCCGGGCGTTCCGTCGCGCGTAGACATCCGTCAGGCTTCTCAACACATCTGCCTTGGCCGCGAGTTCGGATGCGTCCTGGCTCCGCACCGCGTCCACCGAGACCCTGATCCGGTCCGCCGCCGCCCAGGCCTCGGCGCTGCCGTGCCCCCGGCCCATCTGCGCCCACTCGTCCCCGATCACCTGCCCGGTGTACTCGCGCACCCTCTGCTGCACGACCGGCCGGTCCGGCTCCGGCAGCAACCGCGCCGCCCAGTACACCTCGGTGAGGGCACGGGACTCCTCGTAGGTGTGCTGGCGGGCCATGTTGAGCTGCTGCCAGGCACCGGCGATGGCGAAGCCGGTGAAAAGGGCGAAGAAGCCGAGCACCGCCGCGCCCGCGAAGCTGATCGCGGACGGGTTGGTCGCTCCCTCGCGGGAACCGCGGGAGCGACCGACCAACGCACCGATGACCAGGGCGAGCGCCGCACCCGCCAGCGCCGCCACGACATTGACCCACATCTACCGCTCACTCCCCCGGAGTTCAGTCGCCATCGCCACCTCCGGGCCCGGACCTCCCGCGCTGCCGCACCGACAGGGCGGCGGCCAGCACGACCAGAACGGGGAGCATGATCGCCAGCAACAGCAGCATCACCTCATTGGTGTCCCAGTCCTCGTCCCAGTCGAACGGTGCGCCGTCGTCCGGGCTCTGAGCGACCAAGGCCGTGTTCCCCTTCGGGTTCGGCGCGGCGGACTCCGCCGATCGGCCCGGGCCGGCGGACGGGGCGCCAGGGCCCGCACCGGGTCCGGGGCCGGGGCCGGCTCCTCCCGGCGCTCCGGCTCCCGTACCCGCTGCGGCGGCGCCCGCGCTTCCGGCGGCACCGGCAGCACCAGCTGCGCCAGGGGCCGGCACGGCCTGGAAGGGGCTCGCGGGCAGGCCGAAGGTACTGGCCCCCGGGCGATAGGGCACCGCGGATCCAGCGGCTGCGGCTGCGACTGCGGCTTCTGCAGCGGCGGCGGTACCCGGCGCGGCCGCCTGCCCGGCTGCTGCTGCCGCAGCCGGGGCCGCGGCAGCAGCGTTGGCGGCGGCATTCGGAGCGGCGACCGAACCGGCGGGCGCGGCGGCGGCGTTGGGAGCAGCCGGGTTGGGCGGCAGAGCATTGGGTGGCAGCGCGTTGGCGGCGGCTCCCGGGGCGGCGGCTCCCGGGGGCTGAGCGCCCACGGGATTGGCGGCGCCCGGGGCCGACGGGCGTCCGCCGGTGGTCGACCCCGCACCGGTGCCCGTGCCCGGGGCGGCGCCCGGTAGTGCCGAGTCAGGTCCGGCCCCCGGCTGGGCGGGGGCCGGACCCTGGCCCTCGTAGTCGCCCGCGGCCTCGGCGGCGACCGGCCGGGGCGGCAGCGGGCGGCCGTCCTGGCCGACCGCGCCGTCGGCCGCCAGGCCCTCGGCGCGCGCCACGCCGGTGTGCCGACCGGGTACGGCCGCGCCGGAGGCCGTGCAGTCCAAGGGCCGCCCGGGTTCCAGCAGCCCGGCGGCGGACTGTCCGGTGCAGCTGACCGGTCCCACCCCGGGAAGGTGTTCCGCCACACTGACCGCACTGATCGGCGAATCCCCTACCGCGTCCACCCGGTAGCGCAACCGGACGTCCCCGCCGGCCGCCATCGGCAGCGCGCGCCGTCCGGGCCTCCGGACGGTGGGGAGGGCGGCGTCATCGGCGGCGGTCCGATCCGCGGCCCGGTCCGCACTCAGGTCGGCACTGCGGTCCGCGCTCCGGTCGGCGCGGGCCAGCACGCCGGAGCCGGTCGGGGCGCCGACCCGGGTCAGGGTCATGCCGGCGACCAGTCCGCGGTAGCCGGCCTGCGCGGTCGCCACGGCCGAGGGCATCCCCTTGGGGGCGCCGGCCTCGACCCTGACCTCGGTCCGCTGCGGACCGCCTCGGGCCGGGAGGGTCGCCGAGCACTCGACCACGCCCAACGGCGGGAGCACGAGCGGCTGTTCGCCCCCGCAGACCATCGGCGCCCCGGAGACCTGGGTGTCCTTCAGGGTCGTGACGGTCAGCCGGTACTCGGCCTGGTTCGCCAACCGGTAGACGCGGAGCAGCGGTTCGTCGGCGCGGACCCGGACCTCGGTGCCGGTCGCACCGTTGGTGCGGACCTCCAGCCGGACCGCGCCGCGGGCCTCGCCGCCGGCGGGGTGCACCGTCGAAGTCCGTGGCACACCCGCCGCCGCGACCGGGGGCAGGATCAGGAGCAGGAGGGCGAGCGGCGCGAGAAGCGAGGCGGCACGACGGAACGAACGGTAGAGGTGACGGCGCGGGGGACGACTCGGCAGCGAAGCTGGCCCAACGATCACCCGGTCATTCTTCGCCGCCGCCCCACGGCGATCCGGGCAGCGCCGCGTTCCGTAGGCGCGAATGACACGTTCGGCCTATATCCGACCGGCGCGGCGACCACTCACGACCACTCACGACCGCACCCGCACCCGCACCCGCACCCGCACCCGCAGCCACGGTCGCGGCCCAGGAACAGCACCCCGAATATCAGGGGATCACGATCACCGGGCGGTTGGCGCGGCGGGCGAGACGGCCGGAGACCGAGCCGAAGATCTTGCCGAGCAGACCGTGCGTGGTGCCGACCACGATCGCGTCGGCGGCGAACTCTCGGCCGACCTCCTCGATCTCGTGGCAGATGTCGCCACCCCGCTCGACCAGGATCCAGGGCACTCCGGAGAGGAAGTCCGCACAGGCGAGTTCCAGGCCGAGCACCTCCGTCCGGTGGTCGGGGAGGTCCACGAAGACCGGCGGTTCGCAGCCGGCCCACACGGTGGCGGGCAGCCGGTTGGCGACGTGCACGATCACCAGCCCGCACTGGGAGCGGCGGGCCATGCCCACCGCGTAGGCGAGGGCGCGCTCGCTGGACAGTGAGCCGTCGAAGCCCACCACCACACCGTGCTGGAAAGCCGGGTCGCAGGACTTGGCGGGTGCTTCCCGGACGGCCGCCTCGCCGGCCGCACCGGGCAGGCCAGCAGTGTCCGGGCGGTCGGCGCCCGGTCCCGGCCGGCCGGTCACCGGGGGCTCCTGGGGGCCGGACCGCCGAGCGTCCCGCCGCTGGCGGGAGGCAGAACCGGAGCGGCTGCGGCGCGCGAGGTTGCGAAGGGGGCGGGCGAAACCACCGCTCCGGGCGTCCGCGCCCGGTTCCCCCGGTCGGGAGTGCTCAGAACCAGCCATGGCACAAGGCTCTTCGAAGGAGATGGGCCGACAGGAGAGGACAACGCTGCCCGAGCGGCAGGCCCGCCCACGGGAAGACGTCGGTCTGCACCGAGCACCACCGTTTGTGACCTGTTCCTTTCAGAGTACGTCGGGCGGGGCATACCGCCCAGCCACGCGGCCTCGGGGCGA
Source organism: Streptomyces sp. XY431 (assembly GCF_001279805.1). Taxonomy (NCBI): domain Bacteria; kingdom Bacillati; phylum Actinomycetota; class Actinomycetes; order Kitasatosporales; family Streptomycetaceae; genus Streptomyces; species Streptomyces sp. XY431. Next base: position 10,586 of record NZ_LGDO01000522.1, on the reverse strand, counting down.
CACTCTTCCCGCGAACGAGGGATGCGCGTGCCGACGGCCGTGCGCCCCTTGCCCGAGCGCGAGAACGCCCCTCCGGCGAAGGAGGTTCCCTGGAGCTTGACTGAGCGGACCGGGTGGCGCAACAGGACTCCGGGACACCGTGACCGGACTGTCATGGATCGATGACGATCCGTTGCGGGCCGGTCACGGGGCAGCGAGGCGGCCCGGGCCACCACCGGCCCTCGGGACGGTACGGAGGACTGCGCGGTGGACTACCCGGAGGACCGTGCGGAGCCGAACGGTCCCGGCACCCCGTTTCGGCCAATACGTACGGGTTCGCGACGGCGCCCGGCATTTGCCAGATGCATAGGCACGGCCGCTGGCACCATGCTCGACATGCCCCTGCTCCTGCTCGACCTCGACAACACGCTGCTCCCCAGGGACGCCGCATTCCGGGCCTGGGCTCAGGATTTCCTGCTCGAACGGGCCCTGCCGCCCGCCGACGTCGAGTGGCTCGCCACCATCGACGGCGGCGGCTACGTGCCGCGCAGCACCGTACTGTCCGCCGCCCGCCGCCGCTACGGCTTGGACGAGTCGCTCGACCGGCTGCTCGCGCACTACCGGCGCGGCATCAACGCCCACATCCACTGCCCGGCGCGCAACCTGGACGCGTTGCGGGCCGCGCGCGCCGCCGGGTGGACGCTGGGCATCGTCAGCAACGGCAGCACCGGGGCCCAGCTGGAGAAGATCCGGCGGACCGGCCTCGGGCCGATGGTCGACGGCTGGGTGATCTCCGAGGAGGCCGACTGCCTCAAGCCGGACCCGCTGATCTTCGAGATCGCGGCGCAGCGGTGCGGCGTCGCACCGACCGGGGACTGGGCCACGCACACCTGGATGGTCGGGGACCACGCCCCCGCCGACATCGCCGGTGCCGAGCTGGCCGGGCTGCGGAGCGTCTGGCTGCACCACGGCCGCCCCTGGGCCGAGCCCGGCTACCGGCCCACCCTCAAGGCGGCCGGTCTGCCGGAGGCCGTCGGGCAGGTGCTGGCCGCCCGTGGCGCCCCGTCGCCCCGTCCGGGGGTGCGGGCCGGGGCAGCAGGGAAACGGCGCGGGTCGATCGCGGGCCGGCCGGTCGTGAGCCGACCGGTCGCGAGCGGGGCGCGGGGCGGGGCGGTGGTGGAGCCGGGTCCGACGGCGCAGAGCGGCGCGCACCACGGCGTGCAGTTCTTGCTGTCCGCCCCGGACGGCGGGCATGCGCCTTCTGTCGCGCACGCCGACGGCGATGCCTCGGCCGCTGCGGCGGCCGGATCCGCTGTCCGAAACCGGTCCGACGGGTTTGCCCGGCGGCCCGACGGCCGCCCCGGAACGACGCCGCCGCCGGTCCCGCTCCCCGTCCGACCGTCGCCGCCGCCGACGACGCCGGCTCCGGATGCCTCGGCACCGAGCCCGGCCCGCGCCGGGTAGCGCACCACGGGTCCCGGCGGCACCCCGGAGGCGACCGCGCCACCGACCGGCCCACCGAGCCACCGGCCGACCCGCCGACCGATCCGCCGCCCCGGCCGGCCCGAGGGCGGGCGACCTCACCCTCCGTCAGCAGTTCGATCCGGAACGGGCCGCAGGTCCGGCCGGAGACCGGGGGTCGCACCGGTGCCGGCCGGACCGGCCACGGCCCGCCGACCGGGCCGGGGTCCGGCCGAGGCCCCGCCGCCGACCGCCCTACCGGTACCGGGATCGACACCGTCAGTTCCGGTTCCTGTACGGCCTGTTCGTGCACGGGCGGCGTGGCCCGTGGCCACTCCGCGCCGCAGGCCGGCCTCCGCGCGGACATCACGGCCGGTCCGACGCCTGCGCGGGGTCGCCACTGTTGGCCGGTTCGAGCCGGCGGCGATCTCCGCGGGAGCTCGGTGACGCGACGTCACCAGTTCCCGATTCCCGGCCCCGGCGCTGGCCGGATGAAGCCTGGGAGGCGCATGCTCCGGGGCTGTGCGCCCCTCATGTGCACCGCCTATTTTCGGTCAATCTCGCCCGGGTCCCCTGCCCTTGGGCAAATCCGCAGCCCAGGCGCACCGGCCGGGTGCGTCGAAGCCGGACGCCCCAGGACCCGTCCCGCGACAACCAGCCACCGTTGCACCGACCCTCTTCCCAGAAGGGTCGACGGGTGCCACGCTTCGTGATCGAATGCATCACGCCAAATTGCCATGTCGACATAGCGTCGGATGGTGAACTTGTCACAACGGCAACGGTCCACCCGATAGATTCGATCTTGGCCAGCAGTGCCGCACCACCACACCACACCACCGAGGGGGCTTGAGCGCCTTGAGCAGGGTGAGCAGGAGCGACGCGGGTCCTGACAGCGGCCAGCCCGTGGCCGGCATCGTGGGTCGTTCCGCGAGAGGCACCGGCTCCCAGGCCTCCACCGCCAACACCCGTCACTCCGGCAACGCCTCGTACCCCTCCTATTCCACTGCGGCCCCGACAGCCCCTGGCGCACCTTCCGCACCAGGCGCCACAGCCGGCCCGGGCGCACCGTCGGGCGCGGGTTCCCCGTCCTTCCCGGTCACCCCGGAGCACGGCGGACGCCCCGTCGGTCGATCCGGAGTCAGCCACGGGGGCGGGTACGGAGCGGGTCCGGACGGCCGGGCCGGGGCGTCGGTTACCGGCCATTCCGGAAGCCACCAGGGCGGCCACCAGAACGGGCCCCAGAACGGCGGCGGTCACCCCGGCAACGGATACGGCCACCCCGGCCCGGAGGGCGGCTACGCGACCTTCGCCGCGACCGGGGCGCCCGGCCAGGGCCTCGGCGCGGTCGCCCACGGCATGGTCGGCGCGGCGGCCTCCGCCGGGCCGCTCGGCCTCGGTGCGGCCGGACACGGCGGCACCGGCCACGGCCCCGGCGGCCACGGCGGTCCCGCGGCCGGTCTCAACGGCTCCTCGACGCCCTCGACGGCCACCTCCCCGCGCAAGCTCTCCGGCCGTCGGCGCCGGGAGACCGTCGCCGTCCTGATCTTCGGCGGCGCGCCGATCTTCGAGAGCTCGATCCCGCTCTCGGTCTTCGGCGTCGACCGCCAGGACGCCGGGGTGCCCCGGTACCGGCTGCTGGTCTGCGCCGGCGAGGAGGGCCCGCTCGCCACCACCGGCGGCCTCACCCTCTCGGCCCCCTACGGGCTGGAGGCGCTCGCCCGGGCCGGCACGATCGTCGTCCCGGCCTGGCGCTCGATCTCCCAGCCGCCGCCGGTCGAGGCGATCACCGCGCTGCGCAAGGCGCACCACGAGGGCGCGCGGATCATCGGCCTGTGCACCGGCGCGTTCGTGCTGGCCGCCGCCGGCCTGCTGGACGGCCGCCCGGCGACCACGCACTGGATGTACGCGCCGACCCTGGCCAAGCGCTACCCGCGGGTGCACGTGGACCCGCGCGAACTGTTCGTCGACGACGGCGACGTGCTGACCTCGGCCGGCACCGCCGCCGGGATCGACCTCTGCCTGCACGTGGTGCGCAGCGACCACGGCGCCGAGGCGGCCAACGCGCTCGCCCGCCGCCTGGTGGTGCCGAGCCGGCGCAGCGGCGGAGGACAGGCCCAGTACATCGATCAGTCTTTACCTGAGGAGATCGGCAACGACCCGCTGGCCGAGGTCGTCACCTGGGCGCTGGAGAACCTCAACCAGCAGTTCGACGTCGAGGTGCTGGCGGCCCGCGCCTACATGAGCCGACGGACCTTCGACCGGCGGTTCCGGACGCTGACCGGCAGCGCCCCGCTGCAGTGGCTGATCACCCAGCGGGTACTGCAGGCGCAGCGGCTGCTGGAGACCTCGGAACTGTCGGTGGACGATGTCGCGCGCCGTTGCGGCTTCCGCTCGCCGGTGGCGCTGCGCGGGCACTTCCGCCGTCAGCTCGGGGTCTCGCCGGCCGCGTACCGGACGAGCTACCGGGCCCGTCGGCCCGGCGCGTCCGCCCAGGTCCCCGCCGGTCCGGCGGGCGGTGACCTCCGGTCCGCCGGTGCGATCGCCTCGGCGGCCGCCCTCGGCGGGACGGTGCCGGGCCAGCACGGCCCGCTCGGCGGGCACCCGGCGCTCGGCGGCCACGGCCTGCCGGGCGGGCACGGACCTGCCTCGGCCCCGGGCTTCCCGGGCGGGCCCGGTGCCGCCGCGCACCCCGGCCAGCACGGGCAGCCGTCCGGCCAGGGCGTCCACGCGCGGGCCGGGCAGCCGTACCCGCACCAGGCGCCCGGGCACCAGGCGCACCCCGGGCAGCCGGGGACCGGGCGCGGTCCGGCGCGGCCGCCGATCGTCCCGGCCCAGCCCGGACCCGGCACGGGCCGGCCGCCCCGGACGGCGGAGCACGCCGCCGCCGAGGACGGGCATCCGCAGCCGGGGGCGCGCGGCCAGGGCCAGGGGCACCGGAGCGCGGCCGACCGTCCGCAGGACGAGTCCCCGGCGGGTGCCGCCGGCCGGGTGCACGGCGCGTCCGGCGGGCGTCTGCCGGCCGCTGCCCCGGGCGGGGCGGCGGAGGCGCGGGCCCGGCAGGCCCGGGCGGCGGGTCAGCTGCGTCCGCAGGGCGGTCGGAGCGCCGCGGCCGAGACCAGGGAGCCCCGTGAGGCACGGTCCGGCCGGGACGGCCGACCGGCGCACCCCGGCGGCCACCCCGGCCGGGACGCCAGGGATGGCAGGGAGGTCCGGGACGCCAGGGAGGCCCGCGAGGTGCGGGAGGCGGACGGCCACACGCCGGACGAGCACGGTTCCGAGGGCTACGCCCCGGCACCCCGCTCGGCTCCATCGGTGCCCGCGGCGCGTGATCGCGCCGTAGGGTGAGTGGCGTGAATGACCGTTTGGTATGGATCGACTGTGAAATGACAGGCCTCGACCTCGACCGGGACGCCCTGGTCGAGGTCGCGGCGCTGGTGACGGACTCCGAGCTGAACATCCTCGGCGAGGGTGTGGACGTCATCGTCCGCCCGCCGGCGGAGGCGTTGGCGAACATGCCCGACGTGGTGCGGGCGATGCACACCTCGTCCGGGCTGCTGGACGAGCTGGAGCACGGCGTCACCCTGGCCGAGGCGGAGGCGCTGGTGCTCGCCTATGTGCGCGAGCACGCGCCGGAGGCCGGGCGCACGCCGCTGTGCGGGAACTCGGTGGCCACCGACCGGGGCTTCCTGAGCCGGGACATGCCGGCCCTGGAGGGTCACCTGCACTACCGGATCGTGGACGTCTCCTCGATCAAGGAGCTGGCCCGCCGCTGGTACCCGAAGGCGTACTACAACAGCCCGCAGAAGGGCGGGAACCACCGCGCGCTCGCCGACATCCGCGAGAGCATCGACGAACTGCGCTACTACCGCGAGGCGGTGTTCGTCGCCCAGCCCGGCCCGGACACCGACACCGCGCGCGCGATCGCCGAGAAGTTCCAGCCCCCGGCGGGCTGACCCACCGGCCGCGGCCCGTCCCGGTCGGGCGTCCGGACACTCGGACGTCCGACCGGAGCGGGGCCACCGGAACCCTGGCGCGAGCACCCTCTCGGATCCTGTAGAGTTCTTCTTGTCGGAACGGGAGCGCCGAAGAGCGCGAACGGTCCGGACTGATGGTGGGTGTAGCTCAGTTGGTAGAGCACCTGGTTGTGGTCCAGGTGGCCGCGGGTTCGAGTCCCGTCACTCACCCCATGACCCCGGGGGTCGGTTTCGTCAAGAGACCGACCCCCGGGGCTTTTTCGCGTTCCCTCACATCCGCGGCGGGGACGGGAGGGCGGTGTGACCCGGGCCGCACCGTGGTCCGCGTCTCATCTTTTTCCCCGGCCACAGGCCTGCCGCCGAAAGCTACCGGCTAGTAACGTTGCCGCCATGACGACACCTTCGATCGGCCAGCTGCTCGACTCCACCGTGCCGATGGCGCGGACCCTCAAGCTGGAGTACCTGGAGACCTCCCCCGAGCGCGCCGTGCTCCGGCTGCCGGACCAGCCCGAGTACCACAACCACGTCGGCGGCCCGCACGCCGGCGCGATGTTCACCCTCGCCGAGTCGGCCAGCGGCTGCATCGTCCTGGCCGCGTTCGGCGACCAGCTCTCGCGCGCGGTGCCGCTCGCGGTGAGCGCCGAGATCGCCTACAAGAAGCTCGCCATGGGCGTCGTCACGGCCACCGCGGTGCTCGGCCGGCCCGCCGCCGAGATCGTCGCCGAGCTGGACAAGGGCGAGCGCCCCGAGTTCCCGGTGACCGTCGAGATCACCCGCGCCGACGGCGCCGTGACCGGTGTCATGACGGTGATCTGGACGCTGCGTCCGAACTCCTGAGCACCGGCGCCACCTGACGGCCGGGCCGGGAGCGGCACGGCGGAAGCCGGACGCGGGGGCGGGCAGCGCGCGGGTCGCGATGACTGTCCGTGACGGTGCGGCCGTGACCTCACGGCCCGTCCGCTCGTTCTCTATTCACGTGCGAGCCAATCACGCGAGCAGTGGCCCGGAACCCGCCCGACGGACCGTCGGCGGCCGGTGGCGTCCGGCCGGGTGGCGTCCGGCCCGGCGGTGGCTGCCCGGCCCCCGGGCCGTCGCGGCCGGCGGGGCGCTCCTCGCGCAGCTCTGGGGGTTCGGCGCTCCCGGCGCCTGTGCGGCCGACGCCGAGGCGCTCCCGGAACCCGCCAGCCGGACCGTGGGCCGGACGCTGGGCGGCGGCGGGACAGCGGCCGACGGACCGTCGGCCGGGCACCCGGGCGGAGTCCGGGGCGGCGGTTCCGCGGACGGGACCGCCCCCGGCCGGACGGCGGCACCCGCGCCCCGCGCCCCGGCCACCGCAGCCGTCCCCTCCCCCGCGCCCGGCCCGTCGTCCGGGGCGGACCTGCCGGGACAGGACCCGACCGCCGGACTGCTCGACCGGATCACCGGCCCGACTCCCACGGACGTGCCCGGGGCGGGCACCGCGACCGCCGGCGCCGTACCGGAGCTCGCCGGCGCGACCGCCGCTGTCGGCAGCACGCTCCAGGACCGGATCCGGGCCGGCGGGCTGCCCCTGCCGGGGCAACGGGCCGCCGTGCCCGACGCGTTCGCGATCGCCTCCGGACTGCTCGGCACCGTACCCGCCCAGGCCCGCCCGGCCGAGGCGCGCGCGACCCGGGGCGAGTCGGCCGACGGGCCGGCGGGCGGTTCCACCGGTACCGGCGGGAGCGCCGGGACCGGCCGGACCGACGACGACCGGCGCCGGCCCGCGGCCCCGCCTCCGGCCCCGGCGTCCTCGGACCGGCCCCAGTACCCCGCCCCCGGGCATCCCGGCACCGCCGGCACCGTGAGCACCCCGGCGGCCGGACCCGCACCCGGCCGGACCCGGGCCGACACCCCGGTGGCGGCCTGGACGGCCCCGGCGGCGGCCCGGGCCGCGACCACGACGGCCGTGGTCACCGTCGCGCACGACGCCGCGGGCACCGCGACCGCCGTCCTCGCCCCGATCGCGGCCGGGCTGGCCCTGACCGGGGCCGCGATGTACAAGCACCGGGGCCTGCCGAAGGGACACTGAGCAGGGTCGACGGGGCACCAGGACGACCCAGTACCTGAACCGCCCCGGCGCCGGTCAGCGGCCGGGAGCCGGCCCGGTCAGGTGCAGGGTGAGGACCGGCAGTTCCCGGCCGGGGATGGAGCCGGAGGCGACGGTGCCGGTGCGGACGGCGCCCACGGCCAGGTAGAACGGCTCGGCGTGCGGGTCGGACTCGACCACGATCCGGGTGAAGCCCAGGGCGGCGGCCTCCGCGCACAGGTGCTCCACCAGGCGGCGGCCGATCCCCCGGCCGACGGCGTCCGGCTCGACGAAGAGCATGTCCATCTCGCCCTCCGGCGGCGCCCCGGTGAGGGTGACGAAGCCCAGCACCCGGCCGTCGTCCTCGGCGACGGTCGTGCGGTCGGCCTCGATCTGCCCGGGCTCCAGGGTGAGTTCGGCCCGGCATGCCTCCATGAAGGCGGCGTCGTAGCCGAGATGGGCCTTGGATCGCAGGGCCAGAGCACTGAGTGCCGCCGCCTCGCTCGGCCGGGCCGGTCGGATCGGCATGACGTGCGCCCCTCCTGGTCGGGTCGGCGCGGCCGGTTCTCCGCCGCGCCGACCCCATTCTCGGCAACCCGGCGGCGCGGTGGCCAATTGGGCGTCAGGCCGACCTGACGCGAGGCCAGTTGGGCATCGGATCGGCCGAAAGCGGGGTCGACCGGACACCGGGCCGGACCACCGCCGCACCGAACGGGCGGGCGCGGAGGGCCCGTTCGGCCGCCGTCGCCCCGACTACCGGAAGACGCCCGGGGGCGGAGCCGGGGACGGAGCGGCGGCGGTGTCGGTCACCGGGGCCGCCCCGGCGGCGAAGTCGGCCAGGGCGCGGCCGTGTTCGACCCGGCCGAGGGCTGCGTCGGAGGCCACCCGGCGGGTGAGCTCGGCCAGCGGGAGCGGGGTGTGCGCGGCGGCCAGGATCAGATTGCCGAACCGCTTGCCGCGCAGCACCGCCGGGTCGGCGACCAGGCACAGTTCGGGGAAGACGGCGCCCAGGGTGGCCACCTGGGAGCGGGCGAACGCCAGCGTCGAGCCGTCGGCGATGTTGACGGCGTACCAGCCGCCGGGGGCCAGGGCGCGCGCGGCCAGCGCGGTGAACTCGACGGTGGTGCAGTGGGCGGGCACCCGGGCGCCGGAGAAGACGTCGGCGATCACCAGGTCCACGCTGCCCTCGGGGGTGCGCTCCAGCACGGCGCGGGCGTCGGCGCCGCGCACCTTGACCTGCCAGCCGCGCTCCAGCGGGAGTTCGGTGCGGACCAGGTCGGTGAGCGCGGTGTCGATCTCGGCGACCTGCTGGCGCGAGCGCGGGCGGGTGGCGGCGACGTAGCGGGCCAGGGTGAGGGCGCCGCCGCCGAGATGGAGGACGGTGAGCGGACGGCCGGGCGGGGCGACCAGGTCGACCAGGTGGCCGAGCCGGCGCTGGTACTCGAAGCCCAGGTGGGTCGGGTCGGCGAGGTCGACCAGCGACTGCGGCGCACCGTCAACCAGCAGCGACCAGGCGGCGGGGCGGTCGCGGTCGGGGCGGAGTTCGGCGAGGCCGGAGTCGACGGCGCGGGTGAGCGGTCCCTGCGCGTGGGTGCGGCCCCCGGGGCCGGTGGTGGCCGGGTCGTCCGCGGCGGCGGCGCGGCCCCGGTCCGTGGTGCGGCCGGCTCGGTTGCTTCGTCCCATACCGGCCATTATCGCCGCCCCTCGGGGAGGTCCGGCGGCCCGGCCCGGGCTGCGGCGGCCCCGGAAGCGGCGGCGGCAGCCCCGGAAGCGACAGCGGCGACCTCGGAACGGGCGACGGCGACGGCCTCAGAACGGGCCGAGGCCGCCCGCGGTGAGGGTGCAGGCGGCCTCGCAGAGCGCCGAGCGGAGGACCCAGGCGTCGGTGGGGCGGGCGGTGCAGTCGGCGCCGGCCGGGGGCATCACCCAGCGCGGGTCGGTGGCGGGCGGCAGCTGGGCGCCGGCGGTACAGGAGCTGCCGGGCAGGTGCCAGGTCGCCGAGGTGCCGGCCGGGACGAGGAAGGAGACGGTGGCACCGTTGCGGCTCTGCAGGACGGCGCCGCAGGCCCGCCGCAGGCGCAGGATGTCGACCGCCTCCAGTCCGTGCCGCAGGGCGACGGTCACGGTGTCGTGGGCGGCGACCGGGGCGCGGTCCTGGTCGGCCGCCGGGCGGCGGGAGGGGCCGCCGCCGGACGGCGGGCGGGCGGGGCCGCGGTCGTCGGCGGACTCGGGCAGCAGGGCGGGGGCAGCGGCGGCCGGCATCCCTCCGGCGACCAGGCGGCGGTACTGCGGTACTCCAGTGGCCGGCATCGGCCCTCCTGTCACCTCGTCGGGGGTGGAAGCCGCGCCGCCCGGCGTGGGGGGTGCCGCTGGGGCTGCCGCCGAGGGGGGTGCGGCAGGGACGGCGGACGGGGCTTCCACGTAACAGCACAACGCCGGGCAGGCCCCCGAGGCCACGGGGCGCCTTACAGCAAGGCATGGCATTTCATGGCGGATCCCGGCAACTACGCCCGGTTTGCCCGGTATTGGGGGCACATCATCCATCGACGCACTGTGGCCGACCGGTGACTCCCGGTACTGTCGGCCCCGGGCTGATCCACAGGACACGCCCCAGCGGACCCGTTCGTGGCCGGGCGCCCCCACCGCCCCACCGCCGCCCGACCCCCGTACCACCACCCCGCACCACCACGGAGCGCACCATGGCAGCCACCCCACCGGCCGAGCCGAACCGCCCGTCGCCCAACACCGTGATGCGCGCCCTGCGCGGCGACCGCTCGCCGGGCGAGTTCGCCATGGCCGTGCGCCGGGCGGCCCGTGAGATCGGCGAGCACGTCTCGTGCGACGCCCGGTACATCGGGCGGGTCGAGTCCGGTGAGATCCGCTGCCCCAACTACGCGTACGAGCGGGTGTTCCGGCACATGTGGCCGGAACGGTCGCTCACCGAACTGGGCTTCGCCCCCCGTACCGCCGTCCGGCGCCGCTCGACGGACGGAGGCACGGGGGGCGAGGACGACGGCACCGTCCGGGCCGGCGGCCGGACCGCCCCCGGGCCGTACCCCGGCCACCGGCCCGGGCACCGCCCGGGCCCCGCCGCCGCACCGGACGGCGGACCGCCCCCACCGCTC
>NZ_LGDO01000521.1:0-34764 GCF_001279805.1 Streptomyces sp. XY431 | reverse complement strand
GGGTACGGCATGTACGGGTACGGCGCTTACGGGTGCGAGGGGTGCATGCGTGCGGGAGGTGCGGACTCCGGGCCGGGTGCGGCGCGCGGGCGCGGTGGAACCGGTGCGGGCCCGGGTGCGAACGGGCCGGCCGGCCGTGGCGCCTCGCCGGGCTCCGGCCCACGGTGGTGCGCCGAGCGGGGCCCGCTCGGCGCCAGCGAGGCTAAACCGGTTCAGGGGCACTGTCAACGGTGCCGGTGGAGTTCACACCCGCCGGTGAACCGCCGGCCGGCGGCGAGGTGGACTCGCGCACGGTCAGCCGCGGGGTCGGCATCTGCAGGTCACGGCCGGGCCCGGCGTCGTCGATCACCGCGAGCAGGCTGCGCGCCACCTGCTCGCCGAGCGCGAAGGTGTCCCGGCTCAGCGCGGTGAGCGGCGGGTGCACGATCCGGGCGAGCACCGAGTCGTCGAAGGAGACGATGGACAGCTCCCCGGGCACCGCGACGCCCATCTCCCCCGCCACGCCGAGACCGGCCACCGCCATCACGTCGCTGTCGTAGACGATCGCGGTGGGCCGCCGCGGCCGGGAGAGCAGGGTGCGGGTGGCGGCGGCGCCCTCCGCGTCGCTGAAGTCGGTCGGCACCGAGAGCGCCTCCTCCAACCCGAGCCGGCGGGAGGCGTCGCGCAGTGCGCGGATCCGCCGCTGGGTGTGCTGGAAGTGCGGCAGCCCGGCCAGGTGGGCGATCCGCCGGTGCCCGATGGCGGCCAGGTAGTCGACGATGGAGAGCATCGCCTCGCGGTCGTCGGCCCAGATCCGCAGCGGCCCGGCGCCCTTGCCCGGGCCGCCGAGCACGACCGCGGGCAGGCCGAGCGCGTCCAGCACGGCGAGCCTGGGGTCGCGCAACTGGAGGTCGACCACGATGAAGCCGTCGACCCGGTGCTCGGAGGTCCAGCGGCGGTAGACCTCGATCTCGGCCGCGGTGTCCTCGACCACCATCAGGTGCAGGGCGACGGAGTGCGCGGACAGCACCGCCTGGAGGCCCGAGAGCAGCTGGCTGAAGAACGGCTCGACGCCGATGGTCCTGGCCGGGCGGGCGATCACCAGGCCGACCGCGTCCGCCCTGGCCCCGCCGAGGGCGCGGGCGGCGCTGTGCGGCCGCCAGTTCATCTCCTCGGCGACCTGGAGGATCCGGGCCCTGGTCGCCTCGCTCACCCCCGGGCGGCCGTTGAGCGCGAAGGACACCGCGCCCTTGGAGACGCCCGCCCGGCGGGCGATGTCGGCGATGGTCGGTCTGCCCACGGGTTCCGACTCCTCTCTTGACAGCCAAGTTTAGGCCGGAGCATAGTCCCTGCAACAGCTAGACCGGTTTAGTAAGACAGGTTCCGAAACCGCGCGCAATCCCCGATGCATCCCCCTCCCCCACCCACCACGGGAGAACCCTCATGCGTAGAATCCGGGCGGCAGTGACGACGGCGGTGCTCACCGCGACCCTGGCCACAGGCTGCGGACTCGGCTCCGACGGCACCTCCGGCAGCAGTGACAGCGCGGCGAGCGCCGCCGCCACCGGCGAGGTCAAGGGCAAGGTCTCGCTCCAGACCTGGGCGCTGAAGCCGAAGTTCGCCGCCTATGTGCAGGGCGTGATCGACGGCTTCAAGCAGAAGTACCCGGGCGTCGAGGTCGACTGGCTGGACCAGCCCGGCGACGGCTACTCCGACAAGGTGCTCAGCCAGGCCGCCGCCGGCACCCTGCCCGATGTCGTCAACCTCCCACCGGACTTCGCCCTCCCGCTGGCGAAGCAGGGCCTGCTGCTGGACGTCGCCAAGGCCGACCCGAAGCTCCCCGAGGAGTACGTGGCCGGCGGCCTCGACGCCTACCGGTTCGCGGGCCTGGGCGGCACCTTCGGCTACCCCTGGTACCTCAACACCGACGTCAACTACTGGAACTCCGAGCTGCTGACCAAGTACGGCCTGGACCCGAAGAAGCTCCCCACCACCCTGGACGAACTCATCGCCCAGGCCCGGACCTTCAAGGAGAAGGCCGGCGGCTCGGCCTACCTGATGAGCCGCAAGCCCGGCCTCGGCGACCTGGTCGACGCGGGCGTCGAGGTAATGGCCGAGGACGGAAAGTCGTTCACCTTCAACACCCCCGAGGCCGCGGCCGTACTGGACAAGTACCGCGCCGCGTTCAAGGAGGGGCTGCTGCCGAACGACGTCCTCACCGACACCTACGCCGGCAACTCCAAGCTCTTCACGGCCGGCACCGCGGCCTGGACGACCGCCGGGGCCAACTTCATCACCACCGTCGCCACCGACAACCCCACCCTCGCCCCGAAGATCGTCTCCTCCCCGTCGATGGGCACCCCGCCGCTCTACGTCCAGGGCGTGTCCGTGCCCAAGAACACCAAGAACCCGGCCGCCGCGGTGGCCCTGGCCCGCTGGGTCACCAGCCCGGAGAACCAGGCCGCCTTCTCCCGGCTGACCAGCATCTTCCCCTCCACCAAGGCCTCCGCGAACGACCCGCTGTTCAGCAAGTCGGACGGCAGCAACGCCGGCGACGCCAAGGTCGTCGCCTTCACCTCGCTGGCCAAGGCGAAGATGCTCCAGCCGGTCCAGGTGGACGACGCGATGAGCACCATCGTCAAGCAGCAGTTCACCCTCGCGATCAGCGGCGACACCAGCTCCAAGCAGGCCCTGGACACCGCCGTCGAGCGGTGCAACCAGCTCCTCAAGGGCTAGGCCCTCTCCTTCGAGGCCCTGACCGCCCGCGCGCCGGTGGGCGGCGGCCCCGCCCCCGGGGAGCCGCCGCCCGCCGGGAACGACCCGCGACCCCCGCCCCAGGAAGGCACGGCATGACCCACCGGCGCTGGTTCACCCCCTGGCTGCTCGCCGGGCCCGCACTGATCTGGCTGGCCGTCTTCAACCTCTGGCCCGCCGCCAACACGGTGATCCTGTCGTTCACCAACGCCAAGCCGCTGGGCGGCGGGCGGTTCACCGGCCTCGAAAACTACCAACGCGCCTTCAGCGACGACCAGTTGGCCGACGCCCTGCTCAACTCCGTGATCTACCTGCTGATCTGCCTGCCGCTGCTGACCGTGCTGCCGCTGCTGCTGGCCCTGCTGGTCCAGCGCAGACTGCCCGGCATCACCTTCTTCCGCACCGCCTTCTACACCCCCGTCGTCGCCTCCGCCGTCGTGGTCGCCCTGATCTGGGGCTGGGCGCTGAACGACCGGGGGCTGATCAACGGCGTCCTGCGGCAGACCGGCCTCGCCGACTCGCCGGTCCCCTTCCTCACCGACCGCTGGCTGCTGCTGCTCAGCGCGATCGCCCTGACCACCTGGAAGGGCCTCGGCTACTACATGGTCATCTACCTGTCGGCGCTGGCCAATGTCGGCCGGGAGCTGCACGAGGCCGCCGCCGTCGACGGCGCGGGCACACTGCGCCGCTTCCTGCACGTCACCCTGCCGGGGGTGCGGCCCACCATGGTGCTGGTCTCGGTGCTCATCTCGGTCTCCTCGCTGCGGGTGTTCTCCGAGCTGTACGTGCTCTCCAACGGCACTGGCGGCCCGGGCGGCCGGGACATGTCGGTGGTGATGCTGATCCAGATGTACAGCCGCGGCTTCACCGGCCACCTCGGCTACGCCTCGGCGCTCAGCCTGCTGCTGTTCCTGATCACCCTCGGCCCGATGCTGCTGCTGACGCGCCTCAACCGGAAGGCGGCCTGACCCGTGAGGCGCTCCCGCAGCTTCAACACCCCCTCCCCCGCCGAGACCGCACTGCGCTACCTGCTGCTCCTGCTCGTCCTGCTGCTGGTCGTCGGGCCGTTCCTGTGGCAGCTCTCCACCTCCCTCAAGGGTCCGACAGAGGACGTCTGGTCCGCCACCCCGCACTTCCTCCCGGACCACCCCACCGTCGACAACTACCTCAAGGTCGCCGACACCATCCCGGTCTGGACGTACGCCGCCAACTCGCTGGTCGTCGCCGCCATCGCGATCTTCGGCAACGTGGTCGGCTGCACCCTGGCCGGCTACGCCCTCGCCAAGCTGCGCTTCCGCGGCGTCCGACTGGTGTTCGGTCTGCTGCTGGCCACCCTGGTCCTGCCCGGCGAGGCCACCGTGGTGTCCCAGTACGTCACCGTGCGCAGCCTCGGCCTGGCCGACACCCTGACCGGCGTGGCCCTGCCCGGCGCGCTCTCCATGCTCAATGTGCTGCTGATGCGCACCGCCTTCGCCGCCGTCCCGCCCGAGCTGGAGCAGGCGGCGCTGGTGGACGGCGCCAATGTCCGCCAACGGCTCTGGCACATCGGCCTGCCGAACGTGCGCGGCATGCTCAGCGTGATCGTGATCTTCACCTTCATCGGCGCCTGGGACGACTTCCTCTGGCCGCTGATCGTGCTCAACGACCCGCAGAAGTACACCCTCACGGTGGGTCTCCAGTACCTCAACGGCACCTTCAGCGCCAACCCCCGGCTGATCGCGGCCGGCACCATGATCGCCTTCCTGCCGATCGTGGTGGTGTTCGCGGTGTGCCAGCGCTTCTTCTTCAAGGGAGTGGAGGAGGGTGCCGTGAAGGGCTGAACCCGCACCGGACGACCGCACCGGACGACCCCACCGGACCGCACCGGACGCACCGCCGTTCCTCCTCCCAGGGAGCCACCGACCATGACCACCGCTCCGCGGACCACCGCCCCGCGCTTCGGCGTCAACTACACGCCCACCGCCGGCTGGTTCCACCACTGGCTCGACTTCGACCTCGACGCCGTCCGCGCCGACCTCGACTCGATCGCCGCGCTCGGCCTCGACCACGTCCGGGTGTTCCCGCTCTGGCCGCTGTTCCAGCCCAACCGGACGCTGATCCGCCCGCGCGCCGTCGAGCAGCTCGTGGCGCTGGTGGACGCGGCCGGGGAGCGCGGGCTCGACGTCGCCGTGGACGGCCTCCAGGGCCACCTGTCCAGCTTCGACTTCGAACCGGCCTGGATCCGGTCCTGGCACCGCCGGAACATGTTCACCGACCCGGACGTGGTCGACGGCCAGGCCGCCTATCTGCGCACCCTCGCCGCCGCCCTCGCCGAACGGCCCAACTTCCTCGGCATGACGGTCGGCAACGAGGTCAACCAGTTCTCCGGCGAGCCGCACCCCGACCCGCACCGGGCCACCCCCGAGCAGGCCGAGGCCTGGCTGCGCCGGATGGTCGACGCCTGCGAGCGGGGCGCCCCCGGCCGGCTGCACCTGCACGCCTCCTACGACGCCGCCTGGTACCTCGACGGGCACCCGTTCACCCCCTGGCACTCGGCCCGGATCGGCGCGGCCACCGCCGTGCACTCCTGGGTGTTCAACGGCACGGCGCAGCGCTACGGCGCCCGTTCCACCGCGAGCGACCAGCACGCCGCCTACCTGGTGGAGCTGTCCAAGGCCTGGGCCGGGGACCCGCACCGCCCGGTCTGGCTCCAGGAGGTCGGCGCCCCGGCCCCGCACATCACCGCCGCGGACGCCGCCCGGTTCACCGGCGCGACCGTCGCCGCGGTACTGGACTGCCCCGACCTGTGGGGCGTCACCTGGTGGTGCTCGCACGACGTGGACCGCTCGCTGGCGGACTTCCCCGAGCTGGAGTACAGCCTCGGCCTGCTGACCAACGACCGGCGGGTCAAGCCGGCCGGGGAGCGGCTGGCCGAGGCCGTCGCCGCCGCGCGCGCCGACTGGCGGGCGCCCGCGCCGCGCCGCACCGCCGTGGTGGTCGCCGCCGGGGACGAGGTGACCGCGCCGGGCCGCTCGGTCTGCGGTCCCGGCGGCGCCGTGTTCGAGACCTTCATGCGGCTGGCCGCGGACGGCGCCCGGCCGACCGCGGTCCTGGCCGAGCGCGCCGGGGACACCGCCCACCTCGCCGCCCGGGGCATCACCGAACTCGTCCACCCGGACGAACCGAGCCGACCCTCCCTCCCCCTCGCCCAGTCGCCCAACGGAGTCCGCTGACATGCACGATGACCGCACCCTCGTCGAAGCCCGCCTCAAGCGCGTCCTGGAGGAGCGCATCCGCCCGGCGGTGTACCCCGAGTCCGTCCCGCTGACCGTCACGGTCTGGACCGCGCCCGGCGAGCCCGTCCCGGTCGCCGAGGGCCTGGCCGCGCCGCGCTCGCCGATCGCGGTCGGGGACGCCTGGGGCGCGCCGTGGAGCACCAGTTGGCTCACCGTGGCCGGGACGGTGCCCGAGGCCTGGGCCGGGCGGACCGTCGAGGCGCTGATCGACCTCGGCTTCGACGCCAATATGCCCGGCTTCCAGTGCGAGGGCCTGGTGTACCGCCCGGACGGCACCCCGGTGAAGGGCCTCAATCCGCAGAACCAGTGGGTACGGATCGCCGCCCCGGCGGCCGGCGGCGAGCCGGTGCTGCTGCATGTCGAGGCCGCCGCCAACCCGGTCATCCTGGACTACCACCCCTTCCTGCCCACCGAGTTGGGCGACAGGGAGACCGCCGGGGACAAGCCGCAGTACCGGCTGGCGCGGATGGACCTCGCGGTCTTCGACGAGACGGTGTGGCAGCTGGTGCTGGACCTGGAGGTGCTCGGCGAGCTGATGGCCGAGCTGCCGGCCGACGGCGCGCGCCGCTGGGAGCTGCTGCGCGCGGTCGAGCGGGCCCTCGACGCGATCGACCTCCAGGACGTCAACGGCACGGCGGCGGCGGCCCGTTCCTGCCTGGTCGAGGTGCTGGCCGCGCCCGCCGCGCCGTCCGCGCACCGGATCGGCGCGATCGGCCACGCGCACATCGACTCGGCCTGGCTGTGGCCGCTGCGGGAGACGGTCCGCAAGGTCGCCCGGACCGCCGCCAATATGACCGCGCTGCTGGAGGACGAGCCGGACTTCCTCTACACCATGTCCCAGGCGCAGCAGTTCGCCTGGATCAAGGAGCACCGCCCGGAGGTGTACGCCCGGGTGAAGAAGGCGGTGGCGGACGGCCGCTTCGTCCCGGCCGGCGGCATGTGGGTGGAGTCGGACACCAACATGCCGTCCTCGGAGGCGATGGCCCGCCAGTTCGTGCACGGCAAGCGGTTCTTCCTGGCCGAGTTCGGGGTCGAGAACGAAGAGGCCTGGCTGCCGGACACCTTCGGCTTCACCGGCGGCCTGCCGCAGATCATCCGCAACGCGGGCTCCAAGTGGCTGCTGACCCAGAAGATCTCGTGGAGCCAGGTCAACAGGTTCCCGCACCACACCTTCCTCTGGGAGGGCATCGACGGCACCCGGATCTTCACCCACTTCCCGCCCGTGGACACCTACAACTGCTCCATGAAGGGCTCCGAGATCGCCCACGCGGCACGGAACTTCAAGGACAAGGGGGTGGCCCGGCACTCGCTGGCGCCGACCGGATGGGGCGACGGCGGTGGCGGCACCACCCGCGAGATGGTCGGCAAGGCCGCCCGGCTGCGCGACCTGGAGGGCTCCGCCACGGTGCGCTGGCAGCGGCCGGCCGAGTTCTTCGCCGAGGCCGAGGCCGAGTACCCGAGTCCGCCGGTCTGGGTGGGCGAGCTGTACCTGGAGCTGCACCGGGCCACGCTGACCAGCCAGGCCCGGACCAAGCAGGGCAACCGGCACAGCGAGAACCTGCTGCGGGAGGCCGAACTCTGGTGCGCCACGGCCGCGTTGCGCACCGGGATGGCCTACCCGTACGAGCGGCTGGACCGGATCTGGAAGACCGTGCTGCTGCACCAGTTCCACGACATCCTGCCGGGCTCCTCGATCGCCTGGGTGCACCGGGAGGCGGAGGCCACGTACGCGGGACTGGCGGCCGAGCTGGAGGAGCTGATCGGCACCGCCCAGCAGGCCCTGGCGGGCGATCCGGCGGGCGGGCGCGAGCTGGTGTTCAACGGCGCCCCGCACGGGCGTTCGGCGGTGCCGGCGGGCGGCGCGGCGGTGGCGGTGGCCGGTCCGGGCGACTGCGCGGTGACCGCGCGCGAGGGCGGCGGCTTCGTGCTCGACAACGGGCTGCTGCGGGTCGTGGTGGACGGCGACGGCCTGGTGGTGTCGGCGGTGGACGCGGCGAGCGGCCGGGAGGCCGTCGCCCCGGGCGCCCGGGCGAACCTGCTCCAACTGCACCCCGACTTCCCGAACATGTGGGACGCCTGGGACGTCGACCAGTTCTACCGGAACACCGTCACCGACCTGGTCGGGGCCGACGAGGTCGCGGTGCACACCGAGGACCCGGCGGAGGTCGCGGTGCGGGTCGCCCGCTCGTTCGGCTCCTCCACGGTGACCCAGACGCTGACCCTGCGCGCGGGCTCGGGCCGGCTGGACATCGACACCGAGGTGGACTGGCACGAGGCGGAGAAGTTCCTGAAGCTCGCGTTCCCGCTGGACGTGCACACCGAGCGGTACGCGGCCGAGACCCAGTTCGGCCACCAGTTCCGGCCCACCCACACCAACACCAGCTGGGACGCGGCCAAGTTCGAGGCCTGCAACCACCGCTTCGTGCACCTGGCCGAGCCGGGCTGGGGCGTCGCGCTGGTCACCCCCTCGACCTACGGGCACGACGTGACCCGGGCGGTGCGCGCGGACGACGGCGGCACCAGCACCACGGTCCGGTTCTCGCTGCTGCGCGCGCCGCGCTTCCCCGACCCGCGCACCGACCAGGGCCGGCACCGGTTCCGGCACGCGCTGGTGCCGGGCGCGGAGATCGGCGACGCGGTCCGCGAGGGCTACGCGGTGGGCCTGCCCGAGCGCCGGGTGACCGGTTCGGCGGAGGCGGTGCGACCGCTGGTCTCGCTGGACCAGGACGCGCTGGTGGTGAGCGCCGTCAAGCTGGCCGACGACGGCAGCGGGGACCTGGTGGTGCGGGTCTACGAGTCCGCCGGCGGCCGGGCCCGGGGGCGGCTGGCGACCTCCTTCGCACTGGTCGCCGCGGTGCCCTGCGACCTGCTGGAGCGGCCGTGGGAGGGCACCCGCGGCGAGGTCGTGGCGGACGGCGACGGGGTGCGGCTGGCGCTGCGGCCGTTCGAACTGGTGACCCTGCGGCTGACGCCGGCGCGCTGATCCTGTTTGCTGTCCCTGTCGTCCTGCTCGTCCTGCTCACCCTGCTCGCCCTGTCCGTCCTGTCCGGCCCGCCGCCCCGGTCCTCCGGGGGCGGCGGGCCGGATGCCCGTCCGTCTGTGCGTCCACCCCTCCGGAGCCCTCCGCCATGACCGCGCCCTCGCCGTCCACCGCCCCGCTGTTCGCCGGCCCCCTGTACGCGGCTGTCGACATCGGCGGCACCAAGATCGCCGGGGCGCTCGTCGACTCCGCCGGGACGCTCGCCCACCGCGTCCAGCTGCCGACCCCGGCGAAGGAGTCCGGCGCCGAGGTGCTGGCCGTGGTGCACCGGGTGCTGGACCACCTCGCCGCCGCGCCCGAATGGGCGGCGGTCACCGCCGTCGGCATCGGCAGCGCCGGACCGGTGGACCTCGTCGGCGGCACGGTCAGCCCGGTCAACATCCCCGGCTGGCGGGAGTTCCCGCTCACCGCCGAGGTCGCCGCCCACCCCGCCGTGGCCGGCCGCCCGGTGGCGCTGGCCGGGGACGGGGTCGCGATGGCCGCCGCCGAGCACTGGCGCGGCGCCGCCCGGGGCGCGGGGAACGCGCTCTGCCTGGTGGTCTCCACCGGGGTCGGCGCGGGCCTGGTGCTGAACGGCGCGGTGCACCCCGGGCCGAGCGGCAACGCCGGCCACCTCGGCCACATCACCGTGGACCTGGACGGCGAGCGGTGCCCGTGCGGCTCGTACGGCTGCCTGGAGAACATCGCCAGCGGCACCGCCATCGCCCGCCGAGCGCTCACCGAGGGCTGGGAGCCCCGGGGTGCGGACCGCTCGGCGCGCGCGGTGGCCGAGGACGCGCTGGCCGGGCACCCGGTGGCACTGGCCGCCTTCGACCGCGCGGCGCAGGCGCTGGCGGCCGGGATCGCCGCCACCGCCACCCTGGTCGACCTGCGACGGGTGGTGGTCGGCGGCGGGGTGGCGGCGGCCGGTCCGGTGCTGTTCGAGCCGCTCGCCCGGCACCTGGACCGCTACGCGGCACTCCCGTACGTGCGCGGGCTGGACGTGCGACAGGCCGAGCTGGGGAACGACGCCGGGCTGATCGGCGCCGCCGCGCTCTGCCGCTGAGCACCGGGCTCCCGCCCCTCGCCCCTGCCCGTGCCACCACCCCCGGGAGACCGTCCGCATGCCGCTGTTCGCCCCGCTCACCAACCCGGTGCGCCCGTACGCCTGGGGCTCCGTCACCGCGATCCCGGCGCTGACCGGTACCGCGCCCACCGGCGGGCCGCAGGCCGAACTGTGGCTGGGCGCCCACCCGTCCGCGCCGTCCGTGCTCGACGACGGGCACGGGCCGCGCCCGCTGGACCGGCTGATCGCCGAGTCCCCGGAGGAGCTGCTCGGCGCGGCCACCGTCCGGCGGTTCGGCCCCCGGCTGCCGTTCCTGTTCAAGGTGCTGGCCGCCGAACGGGCGCTGTCCCTCCAGGTCCACCCGACCCGGGCGCAGGCCGAAGCCGGGTTCGCCGCCGAGGAAGCGCTCGGGGTGCCGTCGGACGCCCCGGAGCGGGTGTACAAGGACCGCGACCACAAGCCTGAACTCCTGTGCGCGCTGGGCGACTTCGAGGCCCTGTGCGGCTTCCGCCCGACCGCCGCCACGGCCGCGCTGCTGGACCGGCTGGCGGTCCCCGCACTGGCCGGCTGGGCCTCGGCGCTGCGCGCGCGGCCCGCCGCGGCGGTGCTGCCCGACCTGCTCCGGCAGGCCCTCGGCGGCGGTGGCACGGGTGGCCCGGGCGGTGCCGCCGTGCTCACGGAGGTCACCGCCGCACTGGACCGGGTCGCGGCGTCCGACGGCCCCTTCGCCGCCGCCTGTGCGGCCTACGCCCGCGCCGCCCGCGACTACCCCGGCGACCCGGGCCTGCTCGCCGCGCTGCTGCTGAACCACGTCCGACTGCGGGCCGGCCAGGCCCTGCACCTGGACGCCGGCGTGCCGCACGCCTACCTCCGCGGCCTGGGCGTCGAGCTGATGGCCAACTCGGACAACGTGCTGCGCTGCGGTCTGACCGCCAAGCACATCGATGTTCCGGGCCTGCTCGCGGTGACCGTCTTCGAGGCCGTCGAACCGGCCGTACTGACCGCCCGGCCCATGGCCGGCGGCGATCCCTCGGAGGTCTGCTTCCCCTCCCTCGCGGCCGAGTTCCGCCTCTCCCGGCTCCGCCTCGCCGACACCGGCGTGCGGATCGACCGCGCGGACGCCCCGCAGATCCTGCTGTGCACCGCCGGCGAGGCCCGGCTGTCCGCCCCCGACGGCTCGGCCCTGCGCCTCGCCCGGGGCGGCTCCGCCTACCTGCCGCCCAGCACCGTCCCGGTCCGGCTCGACGGCCCGGGCGCGGAGCTCCACCGCGCGACCGTCGGCTGACGCGCCGCCCGGTCCTTCCGGCCGTCGCCACATCCGTCCGTCCGCTCGCCCGTCCGTGCGTCCGCCACTCCGCCTGCCCGCCCGCCAGTCCGTCCGCCCCCGCACAGGAAGAAGCCCCAGTCGACTTCCTGTGCCGGGCGTCGGCCGGCCCGGCCTCCCGAGGGGTCAGCGCGCGCGGTGCCGGTACGAGCCCACGGGGACACTCCGGGTCAGCACGCTCAGGCCGGGCAGGCGCCGGCGCGGCTGGTGGTGTCCGGCGGAGGCGGCGACCAGGGCCCCGCGCGGGGACTTCACTCCCGGCCGGGGCGGCACCGCGACAGCCACCTCGTCGGCCAGGAAACCGGAGAGGAACCGCCGCTCCGACGGGCTGAGCGTGCGGGAGCGGCCGGAGGCCTCGTCCCGGGCGACCACCACGGTCCGCGCCCGCATAAAGGTGTGCGGGTCACGACACACATTCACCACAACATGCGCGGAACTGCGTCCGAGCCGTTCCACCGTCAGCCGCACCAGCAATGGCTCCGGCCGGTGGTGCAGCTGCTCCAGATAATCGATCTCGTGCCGCGCGATCAGGAATCCCGACGGGAATAGGGATTCCTGTACCGCGGTCGAGTGGTGGCAGAAGAGGTCGTAAATTCCCTCCTGCACGTAGGAGACCAGCCGGGCGTTGTTGATGTGCCCGTTCTCATCGACGTCGCTCCACCGGGTGGGGCAGGCCAGGACGTGCGCGTTGGCGTCCGCCTCGTGGTTCCGTGCCGCGCTCACCGGTGTTCGGCCGCGACACCGGTGGGCAGCAGCGCCCGCTGCAACCGCGCGTAGTAGACGGCGTGTTCGGAGGCCATCCGAGCGGCGGTCCAACCCTCCTCGGCGGCCTCGGCGGCGGCCTGGACGACCAGGCTGTCGAGCACGCCGTCGACCGCCCGGCACAGCTCGGCCACCGCCGCCAGGCGCTCGGGGACGTCCGACCCGCCGGCCGACCCGCCGGCCGGGAAGGCCGCGAGCGAGTCGACCGCCAGCCGCAGTTCGTCGACGTTCTCGGACCTGGATTCGGAAACGAAATTGCGCACAGTTCTCTCCCTAAACGGTTACGGCATTTCTGGATGTGCGAACCCGGCGAGCGGGTTCGTGTTCCCCCCGGCGCCATGGACGCTATCCCAGCCCGGGGCGCTACGGGGAGGTATTCGGAACAGGAGCGGAAACTGACCACCATTGGAGTAGTTTGACGTTGCATAAAATCAGCCGCATCCACCGAATGCCACCCCGTTCGGCCCCTCCCCCCGTCCGGGGCCCCAGGCCGGCCGGTCATGCCCCGCTCCCCCAACTGGTCCACCAGCGCGCCTTGTAGAGCTGGGCGCCGGGCAGGTACCGGACGCCGTCCGGGCGGTGCAGGGTGAGCACCGAGGTGCACCAGGTGCACGGGCCCGCGTGGTCCGGGGCGGCCGTGAGCAGCCGCCCGGTACCGGGCTCGTCGCCCACACTCTTGATGTCCCGCTCGGCCCGTTCGTCCGCCAACCGGATCCGGGTGAAGCGGTCCGTCGGCGGGTCGAACCGCCACAGGTGCGCCGCCGTGCTCACCCAGAACCGGCCCGGCGAGGCGAGCACCGGGGCCAGGTCGTGGCCGCCGTGCTCGGGCAGCGGCACCGACCGTTCGGCGGTGAGCGTCGGCGCGGCCGACGTGCCGCCCACCCGAAGCGCCGTCAGGGTGTCGTCGCCGAGCGCCCAGAGCCGCCGGGTGCGCGCGTCCCACTGGACGCCGTGCGCGCCCGGCAGCCGGTACTCGGCGTACGCGGTGCTGCGCGGCCCCAGCGAGGCCGCGTACAGCCGGACCCAGCCACCGCCCGAGGCGGCGACGGCGACATTGCCGTCCGGGAGCAGTTCCGCGCTGTGCGGGTTGGCCGACCCGGTGTCGACCGCCCAGGCGGTGGCGCCGGTCGTGGTGTCGACGACGGCCGCCAGACCGCCGGACGCGGTGGTGACGAGGTAGCGACGGCCGTGCCGGACCCGGCTCTTGGCCTCGTCCGGCAGCGCCCAGGTCCGGCCCGGGGCGAGGTCGGCCAGGTCGGGGGCGGTGTCCGCGGACCACGACCAGAGCACCGTCCGGCGGTCCGGCCCACCGGGCAGGGACAGCGCGGCCGGCCGCTCCGCGCCGAGCACGAGCACCCGCCGGGAGGCCTGGTCGACCACGGCCACCGTCCAGGTGGGCCGCAGCCCGGCGGCCGCGGCCGGGGCCGCGCCGATCCCCAGCACGAGGGCGGCCGCACCCGCCGCAGCCCGCCACACCCGCCATGCCCGCCTCGCCCGCACCTGGCCGCCTCCCGCTGTCCGGCTCCGACTGTCCGGCTCCCGCTGTCCTGGTCCCGCTGTCCTGCTCCCGCCACCACCGTGCGGCCCGCCCCCGCACACCGCCAGCGCACGGGCGCCGACCGGCCTAGTCCCTGAACACCGGTTGTCGTACCCGGGTGGTTGGATCGGAACCGAGGGCATCGCCAGAGGAACCGGAGACACGATGAGCACGGCCATGAGCACCGGCGCGCAGGCATCCGAGCCGCACGCCGCCGACAGCCACGACCTGATCCGCGTGCACGGGGCGCGGGAGAACAACCTGAAGGACGTCAGTATCGAGATCCCCAAGCGCCGGCTCACGGTGTTCACGGGCGTCTCCGGCTCGGGCAAGAGCTCCCTGGTGTTCGACACCGTCGCCGCCGAGTCGCAGCGGCTGATCAACGAGACCTACAGCGCCTTCGTCCAGGGCTTCATGCCGTCCGTGGCCCGGCCCGACGTGGACGTGCTCGACGGCCTGACCACCGCGATCATCGTCGACCAGCAGCGGATGGGCGCCGACCCGCGCTCCACCGTCGGCACCGCCACCGACACCAACGCGATGCTGCGGATCCTGTTCAGCCGGCTGGGGCAGCCGCACATCGGCTCGGCCAAGGCCTTCTCCTTCAACGTCGCCTCGATCAGCGGGGCCGGCGCGGTCACCGTCGAGCGCGCCGGAAAGACCGTCAAGGAGAAGCGCAGCTTCAGTATCACCGGCGGCATGTGCCCGCGCTGCGAGGGCCGGGGCTCGGTCTCGGACATCGACCTCACCCAGCTCTACGACGACTCCAAGTCGCTCTCGGAGGGCGCGATCACCGTCCCCGGCTTCACCGGCGACGGCTGGATGACGCGGATCTACGCCGGCTCCGGTTTCCTCGACCCGGACAAGCCGATCCGCGACTACAGCGAGCAGGAGCTGCAGGACTTCCTGCACCGCGAGCCGACCAAGGTGAAGGTCAACGGCATCAACCTCACCTACGAGGGGCTGATCCCCAAGGTCCAGAAGTCCATGCTGGCCAAGGACCGGGAGGCGATGCAGCCGCACATCCGGGCGTTCGTGGACCGCGCGGTCACCTTCACCGCCTGCCCCGACTGCGAGGGCACCCGGCTCACGGCGGCCGCCCGCTCGTCGAAGATCGGCGGCATCAGCATCGCCGACGCCTGCGCGATGCAGATCAGCGACCTCGCGGAGTGGGTGCGCGGCCTGGACGAGCCCTCGGTGGCGCCGCTGCTGACCGCGCTCCGGCAGACCCTGGACTCCTTCGTGGAGATCGGCCTCGGCTACCTCTCACTGGAGCGGCCGGCCGGCACCCTCTCGGGCGGCGAGGCGCAACGGGTCAAGATGATCCGCCACCTCGGCTCCTCGCTCACCGACGTCACCTATGTCTTCGACGAGCCCAGCACCGGTCTGCACCCGCACGACATCCAGCGGATGAACGGCCTGCTGCTCCAACTGCGGGACAAGGGCAACACGGTGCTGGTGGTGGAGCACAAGCCCGAGGTGATCGCGATCGCCGACCATGTGGTGGACCTCGGCCCGGGCGCGGGCTCGGCCGGCGGCACGGTCTGCTACGAGGGGCCGCTGGCGGGCCTGCGCGCGGCCGGCACGGTGACCGGCCGTCATCTGGACGACCGGGCGGCGGTGAAGGCCACCGTCCGCCCCCCGACCGGCAAGCTGCCGATCCGCGGCGCCACCGCCCACAACCTGCGCGACGTCGACGTGGACATCCCGCTCGGCGTCCTGGTCGTCGTCACCGGCGTGGCCGGCTCCGGCAAGAGCTCCCTGGTGCACGGCTCGGTGCCGCCCGGTGAGGACGTGGTGTCGGTCGACCAGAGCCCGATCCGCGGCTCCCGGCGCAGCAACCCGGCCACCTACACCGGCCTGCTGGAGCCGATCCGGAAGGCCTTCGCGAAGGCCAACGGGGTGAAGCCGGCCCTGTTCAGCCCGAACTCCGAGGGCGCCTGCCCGACCTGCAACGGCGCCGGCGTCGTCTACACCGACCTCGCGATGATGGCCGGCGTGGCCACCACCTGCGAGGACTGCGAGGGGCGGCGCTTCGACGCCTCGGTGCTGGAGTACCACTTCGGCGGCAAGGACATCAGCGAGGTCCTGGCGATGCCGGTGACGGAGGCGGAGGCCTTCTTCGCCACCGGCGAGGCCCGCACCCCCGCCGCCCACCGCATCCTCACCCGCCTGGCCGACGTCGGCCTCGGCTACGTCAGCCTCGGCCAGCCCCTCACCACCCTCTCCGGCGGCGAGCGGCAGCGCCTCAAGCTGGCCACCCACATGGGCGACAAGGGCGGCATCTACGTCCTCGACGAGCCGACCACCGGCCTGCACCTCGCCGACGTCGAACAGCTGCTCGGCCTGCTGGACCGCCTGGTCGACTCCGGCAAGTCCGTCATCGTGGTCGAGCACCACCAGGCCGTGATGGCCCACGCGGACTGGATCATCGACCTCGGCCCCGGCGCCGGCCACGACGGCGGCCGCATCGTCTTCGAAGGCACCCCGGCGGAGCTGGTCGCCGCCCGCTCCACGCTCACCGCCCAACACCTGGCCTCCTACGTGGGCGCCTGAGCATGCCCCTCCCCCTGGCCGGCCGCGCCGCGCGGCCGGCCAGGGGCAACCGCGCTCGCTCAACCCCGGCCCCGTCCCAGAGCGATCACGAACAACGCCGACAGCACCACCACGCCCGCCGCCGACACGTCAGCCGGTGCACGAGCGCCGACCCACGATGGCCCTCGTCGTCCTCACCCGCCTGGATCAGCAGCGGCATCGTCCATGACCCGCCCCTGACCGCGATCCGGATCCTGCCTGCGGTGACCTGTCGAACGGTGACGAGCATCCGACGTCGGCAGCCCGTCTTCACCGCGTTGGTCGTCAGCTCGCTGACGACTCCTCAGGTCTCACGCGAACTGGCGCACACGGTGACCGTTGCTGGACGGCGACTCGCTCTCCTCGGAGTCGCGGCGGGAGCTGGAGTCTGCGCGCTGCGGTCCGCGGGTAGGCGGTCACTGCACCGGTACGTGATCAGACTCGGCTGAGGACGGCGATGACGGACGAGACGCAGGCGGACGACAGGCAGGCCAAGGGCACCGCGGGATATCTCCTCGAAGCGGGGATGCTCAAGCGGGCGAAGCGGTCCGGGTGGTGGATCGCCGGGGTGAAGGATCCGGAGACGATCGCCGAGCACTCCTTCCGGGCCGGCGTCGTCGGTGCCGTGCTCGCCATGATGGAGGGGGCCGATCCGGCCAAGGTCGCGCTGATGTGCCTGTTCCACGACACCCAGGAGACCCGCGTCGGCGACATCCCCCACATCGGCCGCCGCTACCTCACCGCCGCTTCGAACGAGCGGGTGACCGCCGACCAGGTGAGTGCCGCGCACCCGGCCGTCGCGGAGGGAGTGCGGGGCATCGTCGAGGAGTACGAGAACGGCGCGAGCCCGGAGGTCGTCGTCGCGCACGACGCCGACAAACTGGAATGCCTGCTCCAGGCCGTCGAGTACCGGGAGCAGGGCTACCGGAACGTGCAGCCCTGGATCGACAGCAGCCTCGCGGGCCTCAAGACGGAGTCGGCCCGCCGACTCGCCGAGGCCGCGCTCACCATGAGCTCCTTGGAGTGGCAGCAGGTCTACCTGCCGTAGCAGGACCGTTGGGCGTCGGGCCCCGGGTGCTCCCGGGGCCCGACGCCCACCACGGCTACCTGCCGGCGATGGTGTCGGCGAGGCGGGCGAGGGGGGAGGTGGTGGGGGGGCGGCGGGTCGCTTCCTGGCGGTCGGCGGTGTGGTAGGCGGCGTAGAGGGCGTGGACGCCGAGCCAGCGGAGGGGTTCGGGTTCCCAGCGGCGGACGCTGTGGCCGACCCAGGGCAGCCGGGTGAGTTCGGTGTCGTGGCCGAGGACGAGGTCGCGCAGGGTGCGGCCGGCCAGGTTGGTGGTGGTGACGCCGCTGCCGACGTAGCCGCCGGCCCAGCCCAGGCCGGTACGGCGGTCCAGGTCGACGGTGGCGCACCAGTCGCGGGGCACGCCGAGGACCCCGGCCCAGGCGTGCTCGATCCTGGCGGTGCGGGCGGCGGGGAAGAACTCGTGCAGGATCTCGCGCAGTTGGCGGACGGTCGCGGGCTGGGTGGCGCCGTCGGTGTCGGTGCGGGAGCCGAAGCGGTAGGGGACGCCGCGCCCGCCGAGGGCGATCCGGTCGTCCGCGGTGCGCTGCGCGTACATGTAGGCGTGGGCGAAGTCGCCGAGCACCTCGCGGCCCTCCCAGCCGGTCTCCTCCCAGAAGGAGGCCGGGAGCGGTTCGGTGGCGATCATCGCCGAGTTCATCGGCAGCCAGGTGCGGCGTTCGCCCGCGAGGCCCGAGGTGAAGCCCTCGGTGGCGCGCAGCACGTAGCGGGCGGTGACGGTGCCGTGCGGGGTGACGGCCCGGGCCTTGCGGCCGCCGCGGATCTCGGTCACCCGGGTGCCCTCGTACAGTTCGACGCCGAGCCGTTCGACCGCCTCGGCGAGGCCGGCGGCGAGCTTGGCGGGCTGGACGCGGGCGCCGTACGGGCTCCAGACGCCGCCGAGGGTCCCGGCGACGTTCAGGCGGTGCGCGGTCTCCTCCGCGTCGAGCACCTGGACGCGGTCGGCGCCGTAGGCGCGTTCGGCCTCGGTGAAGTCGCGCAGCCGGGCCAGCTGGGCGGGGGTGCGGGCGACCTCCAGGACGCCGCCGCGCACCAGGTCGGCGTCGATGTGCTCGGCGGCGAGGGTGTCGGCGACCTCGCCGACGGCCCGGTCCATCACCCGCTGCATCGCGGCGGCGCGCTCCTGCCCGTACCGGCGGGCGAAGGCGCCGCGGCCGGCGAAGCCGTTGTACAGCCAGCCGCCGTTGCGCCCGGAGGCGCCGTAGCCGCAGAAGCGCTGTTCCAGGACGGCGATCCGCAGGACCGGGTCGGCCTTCTTGAGGTAGTAGGCCGTCCACAGGCCGGTGTAGCCGCCGCCGACCACGCAGACGTCGACCTCCCGATTGCCGGGCAGTGCGGGCCGGGCCTCGGGCATCCCGAGCCTGCCCCACCAGAAGGACACTCCGCCGTTCACGCCCGAGCTGTTCCCGGCCGTGCCGTTCACACCCGTGCCACCGGATCCCACGGAACCCGACCTCCACCTCGCGCCGACAGTTTCCCGGACGCTACGCCTGCCGCCCGGGTGCGAACCAGCGCCAGCTTGGAAGAATCCGGTGCCCGCTCGCTGCACCCTGTCAGGCGAGGAGGCGTTCGAGGAGCCCGGCGGCCGGCTCGTCCTGCTCGGGTCCGGGGGCGGCGCAGCGCACGTCGAAGGCCGCGTCGCGGGCGGGGGCGAGGGCGGCGGCGTCGCGGGCCGGGTCGAGGAAGACGGAGCGCCCCGGTGACAGGAGCATCGGCACGGTGCCTCCGGTCCAGTCGGGGGTGAGTTCGACGAGTCCGCCGTCGGCCTCGGCCATCACCTCCGCCAGGCCGCGCAGGACGGTGAACGCCCAGATCATGCCGGGGAGTTCGAAGTCGACCCGGGTGTCGAGGTCGAGCGCCAGGGCGCCGGTGGCGCCGTCGTGGCGGAGGGTGAGTTCGTCGCGCCCGGCCAGTTCGAGGAGGTGATCGGCGTGGTCGCCGTCGAGCCAGCTGTCGCACTCGGCGACGGCGGCCGGGAGTTCGGCGAGGTACTGGCCGCACAGGGCGCGGTCGGGCCAGGGGGTGCAGAGGCCGGTCCAGTCGGACTCCGGCCAGGCGGAGGCCGGGGCGAGCGGCGAGCGCAGGTAGGCCCGCAGGCGGGGTTCGGCGATGGTGATCGCCGCCGTGACCGTGATGTACCGCGCCATGTCCGCCGCTCCTCCGTCGTCGTGCCGACCGCACTGGCCGCGCCGGCTGTGGACGGTGCCGATTGTGCCCGCACCCGCCGACAGTGGGGGCCGCGGCGGGGGCGGGCGACGGGGGTTCCGGCTCAGCCGATGGTCGAACCAATGACCGGCTCGGAGAGCGGGATGCTCTCACCGGCGAGTCCGGCCTTGACGAACTGCCAGGTCAGGCCGTTGATCACGCCCTGACCGAGGGGCGCGAACCGGGCGAAGGCCGGCTGGCTGAGGTCGATGTGGGTGGAGTCGCAGGACGGACACTTGTCCCTGACCGGCACGGTG
This sequence comes from Streptomyces sp. XY431, assembly GCF_001279805.1. Lineage (NCBI taxonomy): Bacteria > Bacillati > Actinomycetota > Actinomycetes > Kitasatosporales > Streptomycetaceae > Streptomyces > Streptomyces sp. XY431. Next base: position 14,928 of record NZ_LGDO01000521.1, on the reverse strand, counting down.
ACGGTCTTGCCCTGGTAGCTGACCTTGACCGAGATGCCCTTGCAGAGCGGGTCGTTGTTGGGGTTGGCACTGGTCCACCAGGTGTGCGAGACGGCGACCAGCAGCTGGCTGCCGGCATTGATCTGAGTCCCGCAGGCGCCGTAGCCCGCATCGTTGTAGTAGGTGGCCTTGCCGGTCATGGGCTTGTTGATCGGTATCGCGGCGCTCGCGGTGCCGGCGGTGAGCGCGACCAGCGCGGCGGCGGCCAGCGGAACGCCCGCCAGGATCCGGAGGTTCGGGACAACTCGCATGTGTGCCCTCCCAGTTCGATGGTTGGAAAGGACAGTAGGCAGAGCATCCACAACTGGTACAGACATCTGACATGTTGTCATGAACACAGGCGGGGATGCTTTACCCGATCGGCCGACGGAGGGACGATGCGTGACCGCACGACTCCCCCGCACGTTCAGCAGGGCGCCCGATCCCGTGTCCTCGGAGGCCCCGTTGCGCACCTTCGCCCTGCTCGCCACCCTCACCGCCGTGCTCGCCGGCGCCCTCACCGGCCCGGCCGCCGCCGCGCCGAAGCCCCGGGAGGTCAACCAGGGCTACAGCATCCCGGTCGGCGCCGTCACCGACCTCGGTGCGCTCCCCGTACTCGGCAGCCTCGGCCTGGACTTCGCCCGACTGCTGGGGGCGTAGGGACCGACGGGGAGCCGCCGACGACCGTCTGTCAGGTGCCGGACAGTGCAAGAACTGTCCGGAAGATGATCGTCAGCCCCTCAGGCGAGCCCGTGACCTGCGCCGTCACAGGAACACCACATCGATTCCGGTCGGAATTGGTCTCGACCATTGCCCGGCATCCGCATTCGGAGGAGGCTCCTCGGCGAAGCGCAGGGGCACGGACCCCGGCGCTCACCAATGGGAGGAAGACCACTCATGTCGCTTCGCAAGGCCTTCTCCAGCGTGGCCGTGGCCGGAATCATGGCGGGCAGCGCCCTGATCGCGGCCCCGAGCGCCCAGGCCACCACGTACACCTACATCGGCATCTACCCGACCGCCGCCTCCTGCCACGCGGCCGGCCAGGCGTACGTGAACAACCACCAGGCCGTCGTCTACTTCTGTGACACCACCACCGAGACGGGCCCGGCGCGGCTCTCCGTCGTCTTCTACTGAGCCGCCGCAACACTCCGGTGATGGGTCGCACCGTCGTGCGGCCCACCACCGGCGCCCCTCCCCTCGCAACACTCGGGCCCGTCCGGACACACTCCGGGCGGGCCCTTCGGCTGCCCACGGTTACTTCCGCTGCGAGAGTTAGTCCTCCCGACACGCCCGCGACAGGCGGGAACACGCCCTCGCAGCAGCCGCGTCATCACCCGAAAGCCTCCCGCAACGCGGCGTCATACGGCCGCAACACCCGTTCCCAGCAGGCGGAACGGGTGATTGACAGGGATGCACGGGCTTCAGCACGATGAGCGCCGAGCCCAGTCGCAGCACCCCGAGAATGCGGAAGGAGGGCCGATGATCACCCGCACCGTTCACCGTGTCGCCCCGGCCCGCCGCCGCTGTTGTTGTCGCGGGACGCTCGCCCGCTGACTCCCGGCCGCACTCCGGCCGTCCTTCCTTCGACGCGGCACCCGTGCGCCCTGCGTCGCACCTCGCCCCGCCGTGCCCCGCCCGCGTCCACGCCGGCCGGGCCCTGCCCGCGCACCCGCCTCACCGCGCCCGCCTCACCACACCCGCCTTCACCGCATCCACCTCCGTACGAGAGTCGAGGATCCGCCATGTCCACCGCCACCACCACCGAACTCCGCCTCACCCCGGCCGCCGGCCGGATCGGCGCGATCGTCCACGACGTGCGCCTCGGCGGCGAGCTGCCCGCCGAGACCGTCGCCGCGATCGAGGCCGCCCTGTACGAGCACAAGGTGCTGTTCTTCCGCGGCCAGCAGCACCTGGACGACGCCGAGCACGAGGCCTTCGCCCGCCTGCTCGGCCACCCGGTCGGCCACCCCACCGTCCCCAGCGCGGACGGCCGCTACGTCTTCGAGCTGGACGCCACCAAGGGCGTGCGCGCCAACAACTGGCACACCGACGTCACCTTCGTCCCCTCCTACCCCAAGGCCTCGATCCTCCGCGCGCTGGAGCTGCCGCCGGCCGGCGGCTCGACCGTGTGGGCCAACACCGCCGCCGCGTACCAGGACCTGCCGGAGCCGCTGAAGGTGCTGGCCGAGTCGCTGCGCGCCGTGCACACCAACGACTACGACTACGCGGCGAGCCTCGCCCTGCGCCCCGAGCTGGCGGACAACGCCGAGATCGCCAACCTGTTCCGGCAGGTCTTCGTCTCCACCGCCTTCAAGACCGAGCACCCGGTGGTCCGGGTCCACCCGGTGACCGGCGAGAAGAACCTCCTGCTCGGCGCCTTCGCCCAGCGGATCCAGGGTGTCTCCGGCGCCGACAGCCGGGCCCTGCTCGCGCTCTTCCAGCGCTACGTGGAGCGGCTGGAGAACACCGTGCGCTGGGACTGGCAGGTCGGGGACGTCGCGATCTGGGACAACCGCGCCACCCAGCACTACGCCGTCAACGACTACGGCGACGAGCCGCGCCTGGTCCGCCGGATCACCCTGGACGGCGACCTGCCGGTGGGCGTGGACGGCGCGCCGAGCCGGCTGCTGGAGCCCGCCGAGCCGCCGCGGGTGGCCGGGCTGGTACCGGCCGAGGAGCTGGAGACCGCGGCCGCCGAGGCCGCGAAGGTCGCCGCCGCCGAGGCCGCCGGGGCCGGCGCCGCGGTGACCGTGGCCACCGCCACCGCCACCGCCACCGACCGGGACTGAGCGGAAGGGACCGGAACCGAGGAAGGCGAAGCATGGTCACGGAGACCGCCCCCGCCACGCCCGTCGGCGGGCCGCGCACCGGGGACGCCCGGCGGGACGTCAACGCCGCCGCCGTCCTGCGGGCGGTGCTGGACCACGGCCCGGTGGCCCGCGGCCGGGTGGCCGCGCTCACCGGTCTGAGCCCGGCCGCGGTCTCCCGCCAGGTGGTCGACCTGGTCCGGCTCGGACTGCTGCACGAGCGGCCGGAGTTGACCGCCCCCGGCGCCGGGGCGGTGGGCCGACCGCAGCTCCCGGTCGACGTCGACACCGGCCGGATCGCCGTGGCCGGGCTGCACATCGGCCTGCCGTACACCACCTTCGCCTTCCTCGATCCACGCGGAAACGTGCTGCACCGGCGGGAGTTGAGCAATCGCGGCCGCACCGGCCGGGCCGTGCTGCGGCCGCTGCTGGAGCGGCTGCCCCGGCTGCTGGCCGCCGCGCCGGACGGCCGGACCGTGGTCGGCCTGGGCGCGGTCACCGGCGGCTCGGTCGACCGGGAGCACGGACTGATCGTCCGTCACGACCCGTTGCGCTGGCGGGACCTGCCGCTCGCGGCACTGCTCGCGGACACGACCGGGCTGCCCGTCCAGGTCGACAACCACGCCCGGGCGCTGACCCAGGCGGAGATCCTGTTCGGACACCCGGCGGCCCGGCGCTCGATGGTGCACCTGTTCGTCGGCCACGTGGTGGACGCGGCCCTGGCGGTCGCCGGCACCGTGCACGTCGGCCCGGCCTCGCCGACCGGGGACGTCGCCCATCTGCCGGTGCCGGACAGCGACCTGCTCTGCCACTGCGGCCGGACCGGCTGTCTGGCGGTCGCCGCCTCGGACACCACCCTGTTCGAGGCGGCGGCCGCCGAAGGGATCACCGAACAGCCGGACCGGGCCGCCTTCCTGGCCGCCGTCCAGGCCGGCGACCCGCGCGCCGACCGGCTGGTGCGGCGGCGCGCGGAGGTCATCGGCCGCGCGCTCGCCCTGCTGGCCGACGTGGTCAACCCCGACCTGCTCGTCCTGACCGAGACCTTCGCCCTGCTCGACCCGGCCTATCTGGACGTGGTGCGCACCGAGTTCGCCCGCCGCTCGCACCTGCGGCGGGACGCCGACCTGCTGATCGCCCAGCAGCGCGGCGCCGATGTGCTCGCCGTGGCCGCCGGAGCCGCCGCGCTCACCGCCCTGCACACCCGCCCGGTGCACGCCCTGACCGCCGCCCCCCGACCGCACCGGCCGATCCCGCACCCGACGACCCCGAACCCGCCGACCCCGCACGCCCCTTCCCGCAGAGGACCCCACTCGTGACCAGCTTCCCCACCGCCCCCGCCCTGTCCCGCCGGACACTGCTGCGCGGCGGCCTCGCCGGCGCCGGCCTGCTCTCCCTGGCAGCCTGCCGCTCGGCCGCCGACACCGCCACGGGGCAGGCCACCGGCGACGCGGCGGGCCCGCGCCGCGGCGGCGTCCTCACGGTCGGCACCGGCGTCGACTTCACCCCGGCCCTGCTGTTCGCCCAGAGCGCCAACACCCTCGTGCAGCGCCTGGTCTTCAACACCCTCACCCGCTACGACGACAAGCTCCAGCCGCAGCCCGAGCTCGCCACCTCCTGGCAGGTCGCCGCGGACGGCGCGAGCGTCACGCTCAAGCTGCGCGAGGACGTGACCTTCCACAGCGGCCGCCGGTTCACCGCCGACGACGTGGTGTTCGCGGTCAAGAACCTCCAGAACCCGGCCCGTTCGGCCCAGTTGAGGTCGACCGCGGCCGCCGTCACCGACTTCCGCAAGAACGGCGACTTCGAGCTCACCCTCGTCCTCGCCCATCCGGTGAGCAATCTCTTCGACCTCTTCGAGTTCATGATCGTCCCGGACTCGGCCACCGTCGAGGAGGCGTTCGCCGGGACGAAGCTGATCGGCACCGGCCCCTACACCTTCACCGAGCGCAAGCCCGGCAGCTCGATCACCTTCGCCCGCAACGAGAAGTACTGGAACCCCGGCCGCCCCTACCTGGACGGCGTCGAGATCCGCGTGATCCCGCAGGCGGAGTCGCTGCTCTCCTCTCTCAGGACCGGTCAGACCCACCTCTCCTACAGCATCCGCGGCAAGGACATCGCCACCCTCCGCAGCGACCCGCAGTACCGCATCACGCCCTACGACACCGGCTCCGGCGCCTACTACATCGGCGCCAACCTCACCGCCGAGCACGTCTCCGACAAGCGGGTGCGGCAGGCCATCGCCTGGGCGGTCGACCGCGAGCGGCTGGTCGAGCAGGCCCTCGGCGGCTACGGCACCGTCTCCGCCACCCCGTGGCCCAAGTCCTCCCCCGCGTACAGCACGGACGCCGCCGGCCACTACCGCCACGACCCCGAACGGGCCCGGCAGTTGCTCAAGGACGCCGGACTCACCGGCATCAGCCTGCCGTTCGCCCACAGCAACGACCCCGGCAACACCGCCGTCGCCCAGATCCTCCAGTACGACCTGAAGCAGGTCGGCATCGAGACCGTGCTCCAGCCCACCGACTCGCCGACCATGCAGAAGCAGCTGATCGCGCAGAGCATGCCCGCGCTGTGGACCCTGAGCCACGGCTTCGCCCAACTCCACCCCGCCACCCTGGCGGTGAGCGCCTACCCGTTCAACGAGGCGAAGAACAGCTCTCGCTTCAGCTCGCCCGCCTACACCGACATCGTCCAGCGCGCCTGGCAGCGGCCCGACAGCGACAGCCCCGAGGCCAAGGCGCTCTACGGACAGATCACCGACGTCCTGCTGGACGAGCAGTTCGTGATCGATCTCGCCATCGCCGGCCTCACCGAGGTCGCCGTCGGCAAGGCACGCGGCGCCACCCTCAACAAGTTCGGCTACCTCAACCTCGACGACGCCTACCTCACGGCCTGACCGGAGGGCCCGGACCCCGATGCGCACCTTCCTCCTCAAGCGGCTCCCCTCCGCCCTGCTCGTCCTCCTGCTCGCCTCCTTCCTGGTCTTCCTGATCCTCCGCCTCATCCCCGGCGACCCGGCCACCTCGCTGGCCGGACCGGACGCCGGACCGGCGGCCGTGGCCGCGATCCGGGCGCAACTCGGCCTGGACCGGCCGCTGTTCGGCCAGTACCTGCACTGGCTCGGCCAGCTGCTGACCGGGGACCTCGGGCCCAGCTACGCGATCGGCGGCCAGGTCGCCGACCTGATCACCGACGGTGTCGGCGCGACCGCCCAACTCACCGCCGCCGCCCTGCTGCTGGTCGTCCTGATCGCCCTGCCGCTCGGCGTGCTCGGCGCCACCGCCCGGCGCCGGCCGGTCGGCGCAGCCGTCCGCGCCTTCACCACCGCCGTCCTCGCCGTGCCGCCGTTCGTCACCGGTGTGCTGCTGGTACTGCTGTTCGCGGTCACCCTCGGCCTGCTGCCGGCCGGCGGCCACGAATCCCTGCTCGACGCCCCCGACCTGGCCCTGCAGTACCTGCTGCTGCCCGCCGTCTGCCTCGCCCTGCCCAGCGCCGCCGTCCTCGCCCGCTACCTCACCGACGGCATCGAACGCGCCCTCACCGAGGACTACGTGCGCACCGCCACCGCCGTCGGCGTCTCCCGCCGCCGGATCGTCTGGCGGCACGCCCTGCCCAACGCGCTGCCCTCCGCCGTCACCGTGCTCGGCCTGCAGATCGGCCACCTGGTGGCCGGGGCCGTGCTGGTCGAGCGGATCTTCGCCTGGCCCGGGCTCGGCCAGCTCGTCGAGCAGGGCGTGCTGCGCCGCGACTACCCCGTGGTGCAGGACCTCCTGCTGCTGATCGTCGCCGTCTACGTCACCGTCCAGCTGCTCACCGACCTGGTGTACGCCTGGCTGGACCCCCGGATCCGGTGGGAGTAACCGATGACCGCCCTCGCCGCCCCCGCGCGCACCGCCCCGGCCCGTGCCCGCAACCGCTACCTCGCCGGGCTGCTCACCGGACGCGGCCTGACCGGGCTCGCCCTGGTCGGCACCGTCGCCCTGGCCGGGCTGCTCGCCCCGCTGCTCACCGGCCAGGACCCCGACGCCCAGGGGCCGTCGGCACTCGCCGGGCCGAGCGCCGCGCACCCGTTCGGCACCGACGACCTCGGCCGGGACCTCTTCAGCCGGGTCCTGCACGGCATCACCACCGACCTCGCGCTGATCCTCTCCGCCGTCCCGGTCGGCGCGCTGGCCGGCTGCTCGCTGGCCCTGCTCGCGGCCACCCACCGCTGGGCCGACACCGCCGTCCAGCGGGCCTTCGACCTGGTGCTCGCCTTCCCCGGCCTGATCCTGGCGCTGGCCGTCACGGCCGTGCTCGGGCCCGGCCGCTGGCCGGTGTTCATCGTCATCGCGCTCGCCGAGATCCCGCTGTTCGGACGCCAGTTGCGGTCCGGGATCCTGGTCCAGCGGGAGCGCGAGTACGCGCTCGCGGCCCGGGTCGGCGGCGCCTCCCGACCCCGGGTGCTGCTGCGGCACGTCCTGCCGAACGCGGTCGATCCGCTGATCGTGCAGGCGGCGGTGGCCCTGTCCGTCGGCGTCTTCATCGAGGGCGCGATGAGCTTCCTCGGGCTGGGCGTGCGCCCGCCGGAGCCCACCCTCGGCTCCATCCTCAGCCAGTCCGTCGGCTACCTCGCCACCCGTCCGACCTTCGCGGCCGCCCCGCTGGCCGCCACCACCGCGCTGGTGCTCGGCTTCACGCTGATCGCCGAGGCCCTGAACCGGGGGATCCGCCGATGACCGCCAGCACCCCGCACCGCACCGCCGACACGCCGACGGCGACCGCCGACGCCCCGCCCCGCACCGTCCTGAAGGTCACCGACCTCACCGTGGAGTTCGACGGCACCACCGCCGTCGACGGCGTCGGCTTCGAGCTCGCCGCCGGCGACACCCTCGGACTGGTCGGCGAGTCCGGCTCCGGCAAGTCCACCACCGCCCTCGCCCTGCTGCGGATGCTCCCGGCCGGCGGCCGGATCACCGGCGGCTCGGTGGAACTGGACGGCCAGGACCTCGCCGCCCTCCCCGAACCGGCCCTGCGCGCCCTGCGCGGCCGGCGGATCGCCATGGTCTTCCAGGACCCGATGTCCTCGCTCAACCCGGTGCTCACCGTCGGCCGCCAGCTCGACGAGGCCCTGCGCGCCCACGGCGCCTACCCCGACCGCCGCGAACGCGCCGCCCGTGCCGTGGAGTTGCTCGACCTGGTGGGCATCCCGGACGCCGCCGGGCGGCTGCGCGACCACCCGCACCGGTTCTCCGGCGGGCAGCGCCAGCGCGTCATGATCGCCCTCGCGCTCGCCAACGACACCGAGGTCCTGGTCGCCGACGAGCCCACCACCGCCCTCGACCCGACCGTCCAGCGGCAGATCCTGGACCTGCTCACCCGGATCAACCGGCAGACCGGCACCGCGCTCGTGGTGATCAGCCACGACCTCGGGGTGATCGCCCGGACCTGCCGCCGGCTGCTGGTCATGCGGCACGGCCAGGTGGTCGAGTCCGGCACCACCGCCGAACTCCTCGGCGCGCCCCAACACCCCTACACCCGGCAGCTGCTGGCCGCCGTCCCCCGCCTGGAGACCCCCTCCGGGGCGGCCGCCAACAGCGTCCCCGGACCGGAACCGCTGCTCACCGTCACCGGCCTGCGCAAGACCTACGGCTCGCGCCGGCGCGCCGTCACCGCGCTGGACGGCGTCGACCTGGAGCTGCACCCCGGCGAGACCCTCGGCCTGGTCGGCGAGTCCGGCTCCGGCAAGTCCACCCTGGCCCGCGCCCTGGTCCAGGTCCACGCCCCGAGCGGCGGCCGGATCCGCTTCCGGGGCGAGGAGTTCGGCCGGGGCGGCGAGCGCACCGCCCGGCGCGAGGTGCAACTGGTCTTCCAGGACCCGTACTCCTCGCTCAACCCCCGGATGACCGCCGGGCAGATCGTCGCCGAACCGCTGATCGCCCACGGCCTGGGCGACCGGGCCGCGCGGGCGAAGCGGGTCACCGAACTCCTGGAGCAGGTCGGCCTCGACCCGGCGAGCGCCGACCGGCACCCCCGCGCCTTCTCCGGTGGGCAGCGCCAACGCATCGGCATCGCCCGGGCGCTGGCCCCCGAACCGAGCGTCCTGATCTGCGACGAGCCGGTCTCCGCACTCGACGTCTCGGTGCAGGCGCAGGTGCTCGACCTGCTGGCCCGGCTCCAGCGCGACCTCGGCCTCGCCATCCTCTTCATCGCCCACGACCTCGCGGTGGTACGGCAGGTGAGCCACCGGATCGCCGTGCTGCACGGCGGCCGGATCGTCGAGACCGGACCCGCCGACCGGGTCGTCACCGCCCCCGAGCACCCGTACACCGCCGAACTCCTCGCCGCCGTCCCCCGCCTGTACCCCGCGCCGGCCCCCGTCCTCACCTCCCGGAGCACCGCATGAGCAGCCCGTCCCGCCGCGACCCCTACCAGGGCTTCCCCGGCACCGTCGGCCGCACCTTCGCCGAATCCACGCCCGCCTGGCCCGAACGGGTCCGCCCGCGCGAGGGCGCGCCCAACATCGTCGTCGTCCTGGTCGACGACCTCGGCTACAGCGACATCGGCCCGTTCGGCGCCGAAGTCCCCACCCCCGTTCTGGACGGCCTGGCCGAGCGCGGCGTCAAACTCGCCAACTACCACACCATGCCGCTCTGCTCGCCCGCCCGGGCGGCCCTGCTCACCGGCCTCAACCCGCACCGGGTCGGCTACTCCTTCGTCGCCAACGCCGACCCCGGCTTCCCCGGCTACGGCATGGAGGTCGCCGGGGACATCCCCACCCTGGCCGAGCTGCTGCACGACGCCGGCTACGCCACCTGGGCCGTCGGCAAGTGGCACCTCACCCGCGACTCCGCCTCCAACGCCGCCGACAACCGCGCCAACTGGCCGCTGCAGAAGGGCTTCGACCAGTACTACGGCGTGCTGGAGGGCCTGACCAGCCTCTTCCATCCGCACCAACTCGTCCGCGACAACAGCCCGCTGGACATCGACGAGTTCCCCGACGACTACTACTACACCGACGACATCACCGATCGCGCCATCGACATGGTGAAGTCGCTGCGCGCCCACGACGCCGACAAGCCGTTCTTCCTCTACCTCGCCCACAACGCCGTGCACGGCCCGCTGCAGGCCAAGCCCGCCGACCTCGCCCGCCACCGCGGCCGCTACGACGGCGGCTGGGACGAACTGCGCGCCGCCCGCTTCGCCCGCCAGCTCGCCGCCGGCCACTTCCCGCCCGGCACCGAACTGCCGGACCGCAACGCCGAGTCCGGCCACGAGGTCGGCCCCTGGAGCGAACTCACCGAACCGGAGCGGCGGTTGTACGCCCGGTACATGGAGGTCTACGCGGCCATGGTCGACAACGTCGACCAGAACCTCGGGCGGCTGCTCGACACCCTCACCGAGCTGGGCGAACTGGACAACACCATCGTGGTGTTCACCTCCGACAACGGCGGCACCGGCGAGGGCGGCGCCGAGGGCACCCGCAGCTACTTCAGCCGCTTCGTCCACCACCCGAACCTCCCCGCCGACTGGAACCCCGACGTCGAGCGCGAGGTCGAACTCATCGGCGGCCCGCGCTCGCTGGTCCACTACCCGCGCGGCTGGGGGATGGCCTCCAACACGCCGTTCCGCCTCTACAAGGGCCAGACCCACGCGGGCGGGGTGCGGGTCCCGTTCGTACTGTCCTGGCCGGCCGGCCTCCCCCGCGCCGAGGGCGATCCCGGCGTCCGCACCCAGTACCAGTACGTCACCGACCTGCTGCCCACCCTGCTGGACCTGGCCGGCGTCGAACGGCCCGCCCGGCGCGCCGGACAGCCCGTGCAGTCCCTCGACGGCTTCCCCTTCACCAGCGTCCTGCGCGACCCCACCGCCGGCTCCACCCACCACGAGCAGTACTGCGAGATGACCGGCAACCGCAGCTACTACCGCGACGGCTGGAAGCTGGTCACCCTGCACCGCCCCGGCACCCCGTACGAGGACGGCGAGTGGGCCCTGCACGACCTGCGCACCGACCCCACCGAGATCCACGACCTCGCCGCCGAACACCCGGCACTGGTCAAGGAGTTGTCAGCGGCCTGGGAGCTCGCCGCCCGGGACAACGGGGTCTTCCCGCTCGCCGACGGCAGCGGCGCGCTCGCCCGCCGCCACCCGGACGACGCCCGGCTGCGCCGCCCGCTGCGCCTGCTGGCCGGCACCCCCGAGCTCGAACGCTACCGCTCGTCCCGGCTGATCTCCTTCCGCTCCTTCACCGTCGAGGTCGAACTCGCCCACCACGGCGCCGAGGACGCCGGCGTGCTGGTCTCGCACGGCGACCAGGGCGGCGGCTACAGCCTCTACGTCGAGGACGGCCGGCTGCGCCTCGCCTACAACCAGTACGGCGAACTCTTCGAGGCCGACGCCGGACCGCTCGCCCCCGGCGCCCGTCTGGTCACCGTCGAGGCCACCGCCGTCCCGGGCCTGCGCTGGGCGTTCCGGGTGCTGGTCGACGGCGCGGAGACCGGTCGGCTGGGCCCCGTCCACCAGCTGATCGGGATGGCCCCGTTCCAGGGCATCAGCGTCGGCGTGGACCGCAAGTCCCCGGTCTCCTGGCCGGTGTACGAGCGCCACCGCTCCTTCCGCTACGGCGGCGGCCTGCGCGCCGTCACCTACCGGCCCGGCGACCCCGCCCCCGACGACCCGGAGACCGTCGCCCGGGCCCTGCGGGAGGCCGCCGCCGCGTTCGAATAGCCTGTCCCCGCAGAACCTTGTCGTCCGTCCTGTCCCGGGGGAACAGTGATCAGCGCACTCCTGCCCGCGCCCGTCGTCGTCGAGACCGCCTACTCCGACCCGCCCCAGGCCCGCCTGGAGCCCGAGGAGGAGGCGGTCATCGCCCGCGCCGTCGAGTCCCGGCGCCGCGAGTTCACCACCGTCCGCCACTGCGCCCGGCTCGCCCTCGGCCGCCTCGGCGTCCCGTACCGCCCGCTGGTCCCCGGGCCAAGGGGCGCCCCGGGCTGGCCCGAGGGCGTGGTCGGCTCCCTCACCCACTGCGCCGGCTTCCGCGCCGCCGCCGTGGCCCGCGCCGAGGACGTGCTCTCCCTCGGCATCGACGCCGAACCCGCCCTCCCGCTCCCCGAGGGCGTCCTCGACGCGATCGCCCTCCCCGCCGAGCAGCAGCGCAACACCGCCCTCTCCACCGCCCACCCCGGCACGCCCTGGGACCGCATCCTCTTCAGCGCCAAGGAGTCCGTCTACAAGACCTGGTTCCCGCTCACCCACACCTTCCTCGACTTCTCCGAGGCCGACCTCACCCTCCGCCCGGACGGCACCTTCACCGCCGTCCTCCTCGTCCCCTCCCCGCTCCCCACCCTGGACGGCCACTGGCGCGTCCACGACGGCCACCTCGCCACCGCCATCACCGTCCTGCGGTAGTCGGGGCGCGGGTGGGGCCTGGGGCTCATGTTCCCGGGACAGGGCCGGGCGCAGGGTGGGAGTACAGCGCCCGCCGGAACCGGAGCGGGCCAGGACGGTTACGAGGTACCACCATGACCGGCCATTCCGTCACTGCCGCGCCCGCCCTGCTCGTCACCGTGCACACCCAGGTACGGGACGGAGTGCCCGGCAAGCTGCTGGCACACGGCTTCATGACCAGCGGCTCGACCGTGCTGGTCCCGGATCCGCCCCGGGAGCTCGCGAGCCCGTGGCGCAGATACATCCTCCGGATCTCCCGGTCACCGGGGCACGACGGCACCGCCGAGGTGCTCCCCGTCGCCGGCATCGGCCTGGCGGCCGTCCACGGGGACGGGATCAGCACTGCGGCGGCCCTGCTGTCGCTGATCTGGCCGACCCGGTTCGAGGTTCCCACCGTGACCTCCACACCGGAACGGGTCGCCGAGCTCCTGGTCCGCCACCACGGCGACCAGTGGGCGGTCTACACCGAACTCGGCCTCCGGGTGGTGCGCCCGGCCCGGAAGCCCGGCCCGCCCGACGAGTGGTGGCTCGGCCCGGCGTTCGAGCAGTACGTCCACTCCAGCGCCGAGGACTTCGGCTGCGGCACCTGCGGCAGCAGCCCCAACTGCTGCCGGCGCCCCGGCCCGGCGTCCGCGGCTCCGGCCACCGAAGCGGCCTGACCGGGCCGCGGGGTGATCCCGATGATCACGGCGACGGCGCCGCAACGGCCGCGGGAGGCCCGGGACACCGGACCGGGCCTCCCCCCGCCGGTCTGCTGGCAGGACGTCGCGCTGGCGCTCGCGGCGGTCGTCCCGGAGCTGTTCTACTTCGGGACCGTGCTCGCGCCCTGGACGAGCCGGGACCAGCGGCTGTGGATGGTCCTGCTCGCCCTGGGCGAGGCCGCCGCCCTGGTGGTGCGCCGCCGGTGGCCGGTGGCGGTGTTCGGCGTGGTCTGGGTGGTCTCGGCCGGCTCCGACCTGCTCTCCTGGGCGAACGCGCTCGACTACGTGCCCTGCTTCGGGCTGATGATCGCCCTCTACACCGTCGCCGCGTCGTGCCGACGGCCGGTCGCGTACGCGGCCCTGTTCCTCACCCTGGTGCCGCTGGGGCTGGCGATCGCCGAGACCATCGGCAACTACCAGGGCCCGCGGCTCGCCTCCGTGCTCGTCGCGAACCTCGCCTTCTACGTCCCGGTGACGCTGGTGGTCTGGGGCTTCGCCCGGTGGAGCCGGGCCGCCGAGGAGGCCGCCGAACGGCACCGGCAGGAGGTCGCCGAGGCACGGCTGCGGGTCACCCAGGAGCGGGTGCGGATCGCCCGGGAGCTGCACGACATCGTCGCGAACGCCGTCGCGGTGATCGTCATGCGGGCGGAGACGGCGCGGGTCACGGCCCTGGAGGATCCGGCGCGCGGGGAGGCGTTCGGGCACATCGAGGACCTCGGCCGGTCGACGATGGCGGAGCTGCGGCACATGCTGCGGCTGCTCCGCAGCTCCGAGGCGGCGGTCGAGTGCGGGTACAGCCACGGGCTGGGCGATCTGGACCGGTTGCTGGCGGACGTCCGGAAGTCCGGGGTCCGGATCTCCGTGGAGACCCGGGGCGCCCCGCTGCGGATCGACGACAGCGTCAGCCGGACCGCCTACCGGCTGGTCCAGGAGGCCGCGACCAACATCACCAAGCACGCCGGTCCGGGGACCAGGGCGGTGGTGCGGATCACCTGGGACCGGGCGCTGCTGATCGAGGTGGTCGACGACGGCGCCGGGCGGCCGCCGGACGACCGGCGGGAGCTGTCGACCGGGCACGGGCTGCTCGGGCTGCGCGAACGGGTGGCGCTGTACGGCGGGCTGCTGAGCGCGGCCCCGTACGGGCCCGGGTACCGGGTGGCGGCGGCACTGCCGGTGTCCGCGGCCGGCAGTGCCCGGCCCGCCGAGGGCGTCGACGGTGAGCAGCTCGTGGAGGGGGTCAGCGGAAGGCGTCGGAGAGGCGGGTGAAGGTCCGGCCGGCCGCCAGGAGGGTGGGGAGGGCGGCGGCCAGGCCGGGGGCGGTGCCGGCGGTGGGGTGGTTCATGTGGGCGATGACGATGGCGCCGGGGGCGGCGTCGAGGAGTTCCCGGCGGACCTGGGCGGCGGGGGGGGTGGCGCCGCCGTCGGCGTTGGTGCTGAAGCCGGCGATCCGCTGGCCGAGGTCGGCGGCGATCCGGGTGGCGACGTCGTCGTAGTGGGCGGTGCCGGAGCGGAAGAAGGCCGGGGGGCGGCCGAGGAGGGCGGTGAGCTTGGCGAGGTTGCCCGCGATCTCGTCGTGGACCTCCCCGGGGTCGCGGGTGCCCGCGATGCCGTAGGCCGAGCGGCCGGTGACGGAGAGGGGGCGGTGGGCGGTGCCGTGGTTGGCGATCTCGAAGAGCGGGTCGGCGGCGAGGCTCTCGAAGGTGGCGGGGTTGGCGTCGATCCAGCGGGCGTTCAGGAAGAGGGTGGCGGGGACGCCGTGGGTGCGGAGGGTGTCGACGAGGGCGGCGTCGTAGCCGGAGCCGCCGGGGCCGCCGCAGGCGTCGAAGGTGAGGGCGATGGCGGGGGCGGCGGACCTGGGGAGGCCGGTGATCACTCCGGGGACGTCGAGGCCCCAGGCGGCGGGGGCGGCGTCGGCGTAGCGGGCGGTGACGAACGCGCGGGTGGGGACGGCCCCCGAGGGGGGGCTGGACCTCGCG